>JALOCC010000040.1 GCA_023227945.1 Candidatus Omnitrophota bacterium | reverse complement strand
TACCGATATCGTATTTATCTGCCAGCATAAGTGCTTTTTTAAGATAAGATAAACCGTTGGTTTTGATAAGGCGGTAGTTAAAGGGAAGCCTTATGCAATTTGCGCCCATTTGAGCAATGTTTTTAAAATCTTCTTCCTTGATAAAGTTATCTCTAAAAAGGCGTTCAAATTCACAAAGTGCAGCTGTGCCGTTAGTTTTTTTAAAATTTTGCTTAAAAATACTTTCAGCTATATTCCTTCCGCCAAGAATATAACCTTCCATCAAAAGCCAGCTTCCTAAATTTACGCCTTTTAGCCTCATACTTTTATGAAATGGTTTTTATAGCTGCATAGCCAATCATTTTTCCATGAAGTATTGATGACTTCGCGTATATTGACGCAATTAAACTTCTCTCCGGCAATGGTTTCTCTCGTACCCAGCCTGTTTAGATATATTTCACAAAAATAAATGTCATTTCCGCCTTTTTTAAGATGCTTACAGGGGTCATCAAAGCTACCGCAACAGCCTCCACAACGCCTGCAGAGATGCTCCCATTGCTCTTCCTTCTGTTTTAAATGTTCATCCAGCATAATGTATCATTATATCAAATTTATGGCTAAAATCACGAAAATGATGGAACACAAACTGATTGCTAATATAGTGACATCCCGCCGAAGCCCGTCAAAGCTATTCTGTCTCAACAAAGGGCGAAGGCGGATAGCAAAAAGGCAGGGCGTTTTAAACCCTGCCTTTTTTAAAAAATCCCCTATTTACGATTATTTGAATAAGGTGTGGCGTATAATAAACGAAGCAAAAACTATTGACACCATAGACATAAGTTTAATTAGAATGTTTAAGGAAGGCCCGGATGTATCTTTAAACGGGTCTCCTACTGTATCTCCAACTACACCTGCCTTATGAGCGAATGAGCCTTTGCCGCCGTGATGGCCTTCTTCGATGTATTTTTTAGCATTATCCCAGGCTCCACCTGCGTTTGCCATCATAACTGCCAAAACAAAACCGGTAACGAGAGATCCTGCGAGCAATCCGCCTACAGCTTCAACTCCTAAAACTATTCCGATTATTATAGGAGCAGTAATTGCAAGAAGTGACGGTAAAACCATTTCATGTTGGGCAGCAGAGGTAGCAATGTCTACACAACGTGCATAATCAGGTTTAGCTTTGCCTTCCATGAGGCCTTTAATTTCCTTAAACTGCCTGCGCACTTCAACCACAATCTTTGATGCGGCACGGCCTACCGCGCGCATGGTCATTGAACAAAAAAGAAACGGTAGCATTCCTCCAATGAACAAGCCGACTAAAACCGCCGGTTTCATAATATCTAATTGCATAGTAGAACCAAATCTAACTACCTCATCTTTAAACGCCGCAATAAGTGCAAGTGCGGTAAGAGCGGCTGAGCCAATTGCAAAGCCTTTACCGGTTGCTGCCGTAGTATTACCTAGAGAGTCAAGCGCGTCTGTGCGCTTTCTCACTTCAGGAGGTAAATGTGACATTTCTGCGTTTCCACCGGCGTTATCAGCAACCGGCCCATATGCGTCAGTTGCTAAAGTGATACCTAATGTAGAAAGCATTCCCACAGCAGAAATGGCAATTCCATAAAGGCCTATTTCAAAATGCTGAAGGCCGCCGGCAAAGATAAAACTTGCCATAATCGCAGCGCTTACAATAATAACCGGAAGTGCTGTTGACATCATGCCCACTGCTATACCGCCTATAATTACTGTTGCCGGGCCAGTGAGAGACTGGTCCGCGATAAAACGGGTTGGTTTAAAACCGCTTGATGTATAATATTCGGTTATTATGCCTATAAGTACACCTGCAATTAATCCGGATATAACCGACCAGTATACACCAATATGTTCAGCGCCGAGAGTAAACCGTATAAGAAAATATGAAATAATAGCTACGATAAAAGAACTGGTAAATACCCCCTTGCGAAGCGCTGCCAGCAGCACTTTTTGACTTGCTTCTTCCCTGCTTTTTACAAAAAAGGTTCCTATAATTGACGCAACTACCCCTACTGCTGCCATAACCATAGGGACAGTTACCCCTTTGATACCTAAACCTGCCGCAACACCTAAAGCAGAAGTCGCAACTATTGAGCCAACATATGACTCATATAAATCAGCGCCCATGCCAGCAACGTCACCGACATTATCGCCGACATTATCAGCAATTACAGCTGGATTACGCGGGTCATCTTCAGGAATACCTGCCTCGACTTTTCCTACTAAGTCAGCGCCGACATCAGCGGCTTTTGTAAAAATTCCGCCGCCAACTCTTGCAAATAGAGCCTGTGAGCTTGCGCCCATACCAAAGCAAAGCATAGTTGAAGTAATTGCACCGATTTTATCTATATTTTGCGGTATAGGATTATTTGAATAATACCAGTTAAGAAAATAATACCAGATACTTAAGTCCAAGAGGCCAAGCCCTACAACGGTAAGCCCCATAACAGCGCCGCTTGAAAAAGCAATTCGAAGGCCTGAATTTAAACTCTTCATTGCTGCGGCTGCAGTTCGGTTAGACGATTGAGTTGCAATACTCATACCGATAAAGCCCGACAGACCGCTAAATAAACCCCCGGTTAAAAAAGCAAAAGGTACAAATATTACCAGATAATTTTTTAGAGCAAGGAATAAAAGGATGCAAAAGACAACTGCAAAAAATATTGAAACTCCGATATATTGGCGTTTAAGATATGCTTTTGCCCCTACACGTACAGCTTGAGCGATTTCCTGCATGGTATCATTTCCCGGGTCGCTTTTTAAAATTTTAACGGCTAAATACGCGGCAAAAGTAAGAGCGAATATCGAGCCTGCTGGCGCAAGTATCAAGAAGTCAAAACTCGGCATACAAAACCCTCCTTAATGAGCTCCCGACGCTACGTCGGGGCGAATTAACCCCGAAACGCTTCCTGTAAATTTTCCTGGCCGTAGGCCGAGAAAATTTACAGGATATGTAGGCGCGAGGGGTATATAATAAAAAGTGCAGCTTATATTGTTTCAGTGTTTTATAATTGCATCACGCATCTCTCCTACAGAGATGTAGCGGATTTCGCAATCTAAATATTTTTCGATTTTTTCGATGTATTTCTTTGCTTCAACCGGTAAATCTTTATATTTGCGTATGTTTTCAGTTTTTTTACGCCAACCTTTCATAGTTTCGTATACAGGAATAGCTTTTGACAAATCAACAGGAAATTCTTTGAGAAGTTTTTCTCCCTGCTTGTAAACAGTGCACATTTTTATTTCTTCCAAATCATCAAGTATATCGAGCTTAGTAAGAATAATTTTATTTATATTGTTCAAAATTTTTGCTCTTTTGAGCAATACTAAATCAAGCCAGCCGCACCTGCGCGGCCGCCCTGTAGTTGCGCCGAATTCCTTTCCTTTACTTTGGAAATATCCGCCAAGGGTCTTGTCAAGTTCCGTAGGAAAAGGGCCTTCGCCTACCCTGGTCGTATACGCTTTAGCTACGCCCACTATTCCATTGCTTTTTATAAAGGAAAGCCCTGAACCTAAAATGGCGTTAGAAGAAACAGTAGATGATGAAGTAACAAAAGGATATGTGCCAAAGTCTATATCAAGAAATGTTCCCTGGGCGCCTTCAAAAAGAAATTTTTTGTCACGCAGCTTATAAAAAAAATCTATAAGTTCACAAACGTAAGGTTTAAGAATTTCAGCATAGCCGTTATACTCCTTATAGATATCGTTGAAGGTAAAAGCACGAAGCCCGTAAATTTTTTCGAAAATTTCATTTTTTTCCGCAAGGTTATCTTTTAATTTTAGGGCAAAAATTTCGGGATTTATAAGGTCAATTGTACGTATGCCGCACCGGGAAGCTTTATCCGAATAACATGGCCCTATGCCGCGCATGGTTGTGCCGATTTTCTGAATCCGTTTTTTCTCACGAAGCCCGTCCATGATGTGATGGTAAGGCATTATTATATGAGAAAATAATGATATTTTTAGGTTATTAGGGGAAACTTCAATCCCCTCTTTTTTAAGGGCATTTATTTCCTCGATCAATACTTTAGGGTCAATGACTACTCCGTTACCGATTGCGCAAATTTTTCCTTTATGTAAAAGTCCCGAAGGGATAAGATGAAAAACAATTTTCTTCCCGTTTAAAATAACCGTGTGCCCGGCATTATTGCCGCCCTGAAAACGGACAATAATATCATTATTACGGCAGAGAAAATCGATAATTTTTCCCTTCCCTTCGTCTCCCCATTGCATTCCTACTACTACAGTATTCATAATTTTTCTCAAAATTAAAGTTCAGAAGTCAGAAATCTATCATCTGTTGTCTGTCTTCTGTTCTCTGTACTCTGTTTTCTGTCACACGGCTGGTTGCATCGTAAAAATTTTCTTGGCTATATCCGGATATTTTGCAACAAATTTAAGCTCATCTTCAACTAATGGCTTCTGATTATGAACGTTAGCATATCGGACAAGTTCAAGAATTTCCCGCGCCTCGGCGTCATTTTTAAATTTAATTTCCATCTGGTCATAAACATTGCCGAAACCTTTTATGCCGGAATATTCGCCCACGGTAATTTTTCTTCCGGTATCTATAACTTCCGGTTCGCCCCTGCCCAGTTCTTCATAGTCATAAAGTTCATAATTTCTTCTATCTTTGAGTGCGCCATCGGCATGTATTCCTGATTCATGAGCAAAAGCATTTGCGCCAACGCCCGGTTGGTTTATAGGTATCGGTATGCCGAAAGCATAAGACGCATATTTACTTATTTTCCAAACTGATTTTAAATTTATTTTTTCATCGAGTTTATATTTTTCCATGCCACTCCCGTATCTAATAGCTAAAATTACGCTTAAAAGGTCGGCATTTCCGGCACGTTCACCCACACCATTTACGCAAGTATTGATATAAGCATCAACTCCGCAATCGAGCGCCGCTTTCGCTCCAGCAATAGATGTAGCGACAACCAGGCCTAAATCATTATGGCAATGGATTTCAATAGGCATTTTTACCTTTTTTAGGACTTTGCACATCCTTTCGTATATCGAAAAAGGAGTATCATAGCCAAGCGTATCGCAGTACCTGAACCTGTCCGCTCCTGCTTCTTTCGCGGCGTGCATAAATTCTGCTAAATATTCAACCTTTGAACGGGAAGCATCCTCAGCATTTACACCTACAGCTTTAAGCCCAAGTTTTTTTGCAAGTTTAATTGATGCTACCGCGCTTTTTATAATTTCTTCATAATTAAGTTTACCCTGAAATTTGTGTTTTATCATCTGGTCGGATGTGGAAATTGAGAGATTTACATATTTTAAATCAGGCACATTATTAATAGCCAACTCAACGTCACTTGTTATCGCACGTAGCCATCCTGAAAGCCGAAGCCTTTTTATTACCTTATTTTTTGCAAGTTCTAAATTAGCATTAAGATAATTTATTTCATGGTTTGTAGTAGGAAACCCAAATTCGCTCTGGAAAATACCCATTTCATCAAGATAGATATTTATCATTGTCTTCTGAAGCTTAGAAAGGCATATCCTCGAGGTT
The DNA here is from genome assembly GCA_023227945.1 of Candidatus Omnitrophota bacterium. Taxonomy (GTDB): domain Bacteria; phylum Omnitrophota; class Gorgyraeia; order Duberdicusellales; family 4484-171; genus JAJYOP01. The sequence goes on along the minus strand of JALOCC010000040.1, from coordinate 12,201 downwards.
TGAACGCCGTCTCTGTTAGTAACATCCACTATATAAATTTTTGCCATAATTACCTCCCGAATATTTTTTCTAAATCTTCCGTTTTAATCTTAAGCACTGTAAAAATTTTGTTATTATTTACAAGGATAACGTTTCCATAATTTACATTTAATTCCGAAATCAATCTATTATTATCTTCAATCATTCTATCGACCACCTTAGATTTTGCAGTTCCTTTTATCTTCTTATAATCGATACCCACCGCCTCCAGAGAATCTGTCCATGAGGTATTTTTAATATCACTTAATCTTTTAGCAAGATATTCTAAAAATTTATCCGGGGCAACTTTTTTTACTGCTAAAGCTATCTGTATTTCTTCTTTGGGATATCCGTAAACATTCTTTTCGCTAAGAAGGAAATGAACATCAAGTTTTATCTTTTCCTTCTTACAAAAAGAACTCAAATCATTAAACACTGTAAGTGCGGAAGGCTCATAGAGATCAACAAAGTAATCAAGCCGGCGCGGGATTTCTTTTCTATTTAACAGCAGGAATAATCCGGAAAGTTGCGGCTTTAATAATAATTTACCATCTTTCTCGTCGATAAATTTAGCAATCCGTGGAAATTCTTTTTCTGTTTTTATCTCCTGAGGCATAATAAATGCCGGGAGGCTAATCAGGCTGTATTTCTTTATAAGCTCTTTTGCGTAAGGCGTGTTGTAGTCAACAACCTTAAAATTTATACCCAGAAATATTTCCCGAAGCAAGTTCTGGGTAGGTTCGGTTACGCAGAATGAGCAAGCAGTATCAGTAATTAAAATAGCTTCTATTCTATTTGGCTCAAAATAAACGCAAGCTGCCTTGCTTGAACCTTGTTTTTGGCAAGTTGCGAGTAATCCTTCTCTCCTTTGGCAGTCGCCATCCTTAAAGCAAGCAGGAATAATCTTTTTTATTTCAGGATTTTCTTTCACGGATAAGGCTAGTTTTTCCTGTTTCAAATCAAAGGTCAATATCTTGTTAGCTTTAATCTCTATATTTATAATTCTTACTTCTTTTGCCAGATACGATGGTTTCATTATTATTGTATCATTTACTTTCTCGTATTCTTTGGAATCCAGCATATTTCCACTGGATAATATCAACTTTACGTCAGTGAATTTATTGGCAATTGCTTTGTTAACCTCATCTCCAAGCGGAGAAACCAGAATAATAAAATCTACCTTATTTTTTATTTTGTTTATGGTATTGGTTAGCGCTGCATCGTAATCCGTTATATCAGCAGAAGAAGACTTTTTTGAAATCGATTGAGGAGAGAGGCCGATTATTCCGACTTTAAATCCGGAAAATTCTTTTATATAATATGGCCGCACTCCTTCCAGGACTAAATTTGCGCTTATTGCGTTTAGCTTGAATTTCTTGATATTATCTTTTAGGAAATCTACTCCGAAATTAAATTCTGCATCTCCCACGCCTACAATTTCGTAACCCATTGCTTGCAGCGCTTTATAATTATAAATGGCTCGATTTTTATCCGTCGTAACGTCCTTGCTCGCTTCATCTAATGCGCCGCCTGCGGTAAATTCTCCGGCATCTATGACAATTGTGTTTTTCGCCTTAGATTTAACATCATTTATTACAGATGCCCTTCGTGCAACTCCCCCGCCGACAGATGCCGGGCAGTGCCCGCAAGGGTATAATGAAGAATATGAATTACCTGTATAAATTATTGTAAGCTTGTGAGCGTAAGATGTTAAAGGCAAAATAAAAAAACACATTAAAAGGATTATCTTTTTCATTTTCCTATCTCCTTTATTTACCCCGTTAGAGAACTTTGTTTTCTAACGGGGGTTTACTTTCAGGCAATTATAATTTTACGAATTTCAGCGATACAATGTTTTTATTAGAAGAAATCGCCTTTATGACTTCGTCGTTTAGGGGATTATCCAGATTAAATATTGTAAGGGCCGTATTGTCTTGTGCTCGCCGGCCCAAACTCATACCGGCAATATTTATTTTGTGATTACCCAAAGTTGTTCCAATAAATCCGATAGTTCCCGGTTTATCCCAATTGTTTATGACAAGCATAAACTGTGAAGGATAAACTTCTGTATAAATATCATCCATCTTAACGAATCTTGCTTCTTTATTTGCAAAAAGAGTCCCTTCCAAAACCTGCTCTGATTTGTCAGTTTTAACTTTTGCACGTATGGAGCTTACATATTCCTCTTCTTCCGCAATTTTTATCTGCTCGATTTTAATTCCACGGCTCTTTGCAATCTCAAGGGCATTAATATAGTTTACATCCTGAATAAGCTGACCCGAAAAAAATCCTTTCATAAAAGCCAAAGTAAGCACATCAACTTTATACGCAGAAACAGCTCCCAAATAATAAAGTTTTATTTCCTTTGTGCCGCCTTCGACTGTTTGAGCTATAAACTTACCCATTTTTTCTGAAAGCTCAAAGTATGGCTGTATGATTTTGTACGTTTCAGGATCAAGCTGCACATAATTTGCAGCATTACGTATAGCCTTGCCGAGCAAAGCATCTTTAATGCAGTAAGCTATTTCAATGGCAACGTTTAATTGAGCTTCCTCGGTTGAGGCTCCTAAGTGAGGGGTAGTTACAACATTATCAAGCTCAAGCAATTTAGACTCAAAAGGCGGCTCTTTCGAGAAAACATCAAGCGCTGCGCCGGCAATTTTTTTGTCTTTAAGCACCTCATATAATGCTTCTTCGTCTATAACCTCACCTCTGGCGCAGTTGATTATAAAAGCTTTTGGTTTCATAGAGGCAAATTCTTTATGGGAAATCATTTTTTTTGTTTCATCGGTAACTGGTGTATGTATGGTGATAAAATCTGAATTTTTCAAAAGTTCGGAAAGTGAAACCATTTTAATGCCTAAAGCTTTCGCTACTTCTTCTGAAACAAACGGGTCCATGGCAATAACTTCCATGCCGAATGCCTGGGCACGTTTTGCAAATTCCTTTCCGATTCTGCCCAAGCCGATTATACCTATAGTTTTGGAATACAATTCAACGCCTTTGAACTTTGAACGTTCCCACGCCTTACTTTTAAGCGAAATGTTGGCGAGCGGAATATTTCTGGCGATAGCCAGCATCATCGCAAATGCATGCTCACAAGTGGAAATGGTATTTCCGCCGGGCGAGTTCATTACAATTATGCCTTTTTTTGTAGCAGCTTCGAGGTCTACATTATCAAGCCCCACTCCGGCGCGGCCTATAACCTTAAGATTGTGCCCATGTTCGATTATATCTTTGGTAAATTTCGTATCACTTCGCACAATTGCCGCATTGTATTCTCCGATTATCTTTTTAAGCTCTTCCGGAGGCAACTTATATTTACAATCAACGCTAAAGCCCGCATCCCTAAGTATCTTTACGCCTTCCTCGGATAACTTATCGCAGACTATGACTTTAACCATAAATAACCTCCTGAAGCCTTGCAACCGAAGCACCTATTTTAAAGTTAGTATAACCACAATCGCGAAGCACTTTTTCAAGCAAGGAAAAACACATTATAAGGTCTTGCTCATTTATCCAGCCCATATGTGCAATTCTAAAAATTTTCTGTTCAAGTTCGCCCTGGCCAGCGGCAATGCTTACCCCATACTCTTTACGCATTTTCTTGACGATATCTTTAGCATTTATGCCTGCCGGAGAAACTATCGCGGTAAGCGATGACGAAGGGCATTTTGAAAAAACCTTAAGGCCTAGCGCTAAAGCTGCCTGTTGTGCAGCTTGTGACATTTTTTTAAAATTTGCCCACATATTTTCAATGCCATCGTTTTTAATCAGGTTTATACTTGTCTTTAAGCCTACAATTAAGGATACTGCCGGCGTAAAGGGCGTATCGTTCTTCTCGTATGACTTTAAAGCTTTGGCTAAGCTAAAGTAATATTTAGGAAGGGTTGAATTCTTCATAAAACTTTTCGCCTTTTCGCTAACGCTCATGAAAGAAAGCCCCGGGGGAAGCATAAAGCCTTTCTGGGAACCGCTCACAACAACGTCAATGCCCCATTCATCGGTTAAAAGAGCATCTTGCCCTAATCCGCTTATGGCGTCCACTATAAGTAAAATATTTTTATCTTTAGTTAAGGAACCTATTCCTTTAATATCGAAAACTGTTGCAGTTGATGTTTCGCTTAGAGTTGTAAATACGCCCTTAATGTCTTTATTTTCATCCAATATTTTCTTTACTTCTGCAGCCGTTGGACTGTTGCCTAATTCAACATTCATCTGAACTATGTCCAGGCCGTAACTTTTCGCTATCTCAACCCAACGTTCTCCGAATTTTCCTCCGACAATCACAAGGACTTTATCTTTTACCGAAAAAAGATTGGTTACTGCTGCCTCCATCGCTCCGGTGCCGGAAGAGGCAAATGTTAAGACAGGATTTTTTGTACAAAAAACATATTTTAGGCCTTCATTTATTTCTTTAAGTATTTCAATAAATTCATCAGTCCTGTGGTGCATTATCTCACAAGCCAAAGCTTCACGGACTACCGATGGTACAGGAGAAGGGCCCGGAGTCATCAAATATCTACGCTTCATTGTTCCTCCTTCAATGAACACATCATTTTTTCAAGCCTCGCTACCTTCGGTGGCAGGGCGCAGAAAAAATGATAGTGTGAATTGATACTGAGGACGCGATGCATAAGAGCGTCCGAAGTATCGTCCAATAAACACCTTATTTTTCCAGACATATCCATTTTTTAGGCTTTTTACCTAAAATTTGCGGCTTAGTTTATTTATTCCCTTGTTTTGTTGAAACAATTACTTCATCAACAATGCCGTATTCTTTTGCTTCGGCTGCGCTCATAAAATAATCTCTATCAGTATCCTCTCTTACCTTCTCAAGAGTTTTACCCGTATGAGCAGATAAAATTTCATTTACCTTTTCCCTTAAGCGAAGAATTTCTTTGGTCTGACGGGAAATATCTTCGGCGCTGCCCTGGACTCCACCCCATGGTTGGTGAATCATAATCCGTGAGTTAGGAAGAGTAAATCTTTTTCCTTTTGTACCTGCACAAAGTAAAAGCGCACCCATTGAAGAAGCCTGGCCGATACAATAAGTTGCTACTTCACATTTTACAAATTGCATTGTGTCATAGATAGCGAGGCCGGATGTAATAACTCCGCCGGGAGTATTTATGTACAAATTTATGTCTTTGCTTACATCTTCCATCTGTAAAAATAACATTTGTGCTATGATAACATTTGCTATAGCATCATCAATGGGGGTTCCTACAAAAACTATCCTATCTTTAAGAAGCCGCGAGTAGATATCGTATGCCCTTTCCATTCTTCCTGATTGTTCAATTACCATCGGAACATACATCTGATTTTTCATGGTAACTCCTTTTTTAGAACACGAATAAACGCTAATCTAACGCGAATGGCCGCGAATAATCTTATTTGCCCTGTTTTCCATTCGCGTATATTCGCGTTTAAACTTTAATGAAACCATAAAGGTTTAAATTTGAGAATATTCGCGTTAATCGTATTTTGCTATACTTAGCAAAAACCCAAGCACAACCTCTCCTAAATTATTTTCTATTGTAAGGCCTTCCTTTTTGGCGATTGCCTCAAGGATGTAGTATAACTTTATTTCATCCTGCGCAAGAGGTTTTAATTTCTCTTCTATCTCTTTTTTATACTTTTCTATATCACTATCGGGGACATTGCGAAGCCTCAAATTGTGTATTTCCCGGTTGACCAGTTCCTTGTGATAATGCTCTACCTCATTTTGCGGAAGAGTAACATTAATATTTTTTAGAAGATGTTGGCTGATTTGGCTATCTATTCTTTTTCGCCGCTCGCGAAGTTTTTCTACGGATATCTCAACTCTGACTGCATCCTTAAAACCAGCCATATCTGCATACCCGGCCCATCTGCACAATTCATTATCAGCTAAATCTTTTTTCAAAGTTTTTTTAATCCCTTCCTTAAGATTAGTAATTACTTTTTCTATTTCTTCTTCCTTTACCTCGATTTTCTTTTCTTTTATCTTTATGCCTTGATAATCGCCGTCTTTTAATTCAATTTCAGGTTTTATATCGAATTCTGCCGAAAACGCAAGAGTTGTTTCAGAAAGCTCAACATCATAAATACGCGGAAGCCCTGCAGGATGCAAATTAACCTCGTTCAACGCTTTTTCATAATAAACCGGGAGCATCTTTCGTAAGAATTCTTCCTTTAATGTCTTTAAATGGTGTTTTTCTAAGAGATCCAGAGGGGCAGTGCCCGGCCGAAAACCTGCCATTTTAATATTTTTTCCTATTTCTTTGTAGGCTTCTTTTCTTTCGTTTATAAAATCTTCCCCGCTTAATTCTGCTTTGATTATTCTTTTTATCTTATCGATTTTTTTGACTTCTACTTTCATTATACCCCCGTTGCTACATGCTAAAATCTTTGCCTAAATAAATTTCTCTTGATTTTGGATCGCTTATCAGATCATTGGATGTGCCGGAAATAAGTATTCTTCCTTCGGCTATAAGATAAGCCCTGTCGGTTATGGAAAGAGTTTCTCTTACATTGTGGTCTGTGAGCAGTATACCTATGCCTTTTCGTTTAAGCTCAACGATTATTTCTTTTGCTTCACCTACAACTATAGGGTCTATTCCCGAGAAAGGCTCATCCAAAAGCAGAAATGAAGGATTAGTTACCAATGCTCTTGTAATTTCCAAGCGCCGCATTTCACCACCGCTTAGAGTGTAAGCTTTATTTTTACGCAGATGCGAAATGTTTAATTCACGTAACAATTCTTCAAGCCTTTTAATGCGCTCTATTTTATTAAGCGGCAGCATTTCCAGAATTGCCATTATGTTTTCTTCAACCGTAAGTTTCCTGAAAATTGAGGGTTCCTGTGATAGATAACCCATACCATAACGCGCCCGTATGTGTATAGGTAGATTAGTAATATCCTGGTTGTCAAAAAGAATATTTCCTTCATCCGGCGCAATTATTCCAACAACCATATAGAAACTGGTAGTTTTGCCGGCACCATTTGGGCCAAGCAACCCTACGATTTCGCCTCGTTTTACCGAAAGCGAAACTCCTCGCACAACGGTTTTTGTTCCGTATGATTTAGAAAGGTTATTTATCTCCAGTAGTTTCATCTTTTTTGGAAAAATAAATCAAACGGGGGCTACCCTCCAGGACAACATTTTTACTCTCGCCCATATATGTAGCTTTATCCGCGAAAGCGACATTATTATCCTTTACTATTTTGACATGCCCTTCAGCTACTATTTTCATTTTGGTTTTGTCTTTTGTATCAAAATAAACCGTGGCTTTGTCGGAAAAAAGCTTCCCTTGTGCATTATCGACAACAACATTGTTGTTAAAAATAGCTATACCGTCGTTATATCTCATTTCAAGTGGCCCCGTGCAGGTTACAGTAACAAAGGTACCATCTTTATTGGGTATTTTAAGCTCGACGTTATCCTGTAAGTCGGCATTCATATTTTCTTTGTTTACTTTTGCCTTTTCGGATTTTACGAAAATTGTATCTTTATCTGAATAATATTTTGCTTCCATGTTATTGATGTCAACGTAATTATTATGCAATACCGCTTCTGTTCCTTTCACTTCCCAATCCTTTGAACCATCTTCTTTGACATTAGAAAGATAGAAATCCTTTATTTTTTGCTCTGAACCGGCTTCTATGCTTGCGGGTGTGGTAGTTTCTGCAAAAAGAGAAAAAGACAAACATAAACAAACCAATAATATGTAGATTATTTTCGTTAGCATTGTTTATTTCCTCATAGAAAACATGAAGACCATTTACTATACCAGATTACAATTCAAAGTCAACTATTAAACCCTATTTTTCAGGATTTTTTATGAATTTATAGATTTTATCTTCCAGCTTTTGGGATTTAAATATAAGATCAATTACTTCTCTTACCGCGCCTTCTCCGCCGTTTTTACAAGTTATGTAAACAGCTTTATTTTTTACCACATCTTCTGCATCGCAAACCGCAACCGCAACCCCTACATGCTCCATAAGCCCGATATCTACGAGGTCATCACCCATAAAGCAGATATTTTCTGGTTTTACTTTGTATTTTGAAGAAATTTTTAGCAACGCACTTTCCTTAGGCAAAATTCCTCCTATAACTTCTTCAACATGCATATCGCGCGCACGCCGGTGTACGACGGGAGAATTCTTGGCAGTTAGGAAAATAGTTTTAATTCCTGCTTTCCATAAGAGGAAAATTCCAAGCCCATCCTTAACGTTGAAGATTTTGAGTTCCCTTCCCCTGTCATCGTAAATAATTTCTCCCTTGGTTAATACGCCGTCGACATCAAGTATCAATAGTTTGACTTTTTTGAATAATTTCGCGAGTTGATTCTTTTTCATAGTTATTAGAGTACAGATTACAGAAGATACTGACCCGAAATCAGAAAAGATAAATAAAACATAATTTTTTCTGTTCTCTGTATTCTGTTATCTGTTTATAGTATTCCTGCGGCAATTAAATCCTGGACGTCCAACATGCCAACCGGGCGATAATTTTTATCTACAACCGGCACTTCATCAATCTTTTTTGTTTCAAGAATTTTTAGCGCACGGGAAGCTAAATCGCCATCTTCAACAACTATAGGCCCTTTCGTCATTACATCTTTTACTTTTTTTCGCAACAGATTTGAATAACGCTCAAGGTTCCGGCGAAGGTCGCCGTCGGTAAAGATACCAATCAGCCTGCCGGAAGAATCAACAACCGAAGCTGCTCCCGCGTGGGCAGAGGTTATTTTAACAAGTACATCTTTGACTAATGTATCTTCCCTGACTATGGGATTAAACCTTTTTTTGCGCATAATGTCTTTTACCGTAAGAAGAAGTTTTCTCCCCAAAGAACCTCTGGGATGAAAAAATGCAAAATCTTTTTCTTTAAAACCTTTTATTTTTTGAAGCACAACCGATATAGCATCGCACGCCGCAAGCATCGCCGTAGTTGAAGTTGTAGGCGCAAGCCCAAGCGGACAGGCTTCTTTGTCGATTCTTACATTTATAGCGCCATCAACGTAGCGATTCAGGCTCGAACGTAAGTTTCCTGTAATTGCGATTATCCTTGCGCCAATTTGGCGGATAAAAGGAATGAGATTTTTGATTTCTTCGGTTTCGCCGCTGTAAGATAAAACAACGACTACGTCTTTTTCTTCAATTCTTCCTAAGTCTCCATGCACTGCTTCCGCGGCATGCAGCCAGAAGCTTGATGTTCCGGTTGATGAAAGGGTTGCCGAAAATTTTTGCCCGATTATTCCGGCCTTACCCATACCGGTTACAACTATTTTACCGCGGCAGGTAGAAAGTATCTGTATGACATTAAGAAAATTATCATCTAAACTACTCTCAAGGCTGGCAATACCTTCTGCTTCTATGGAAAGCACCTCTCTTGCCCAGCTGATTATTTCCTTAGGTTTAAACCTGTCCATTAATTACCCTCCTTACCTTAACTAGTTTGGAGATAAGATTATTCAGTTTATGAATATCGTATGAAGTATGTTTATCGGACAATGCTTTTTTAGGGTCCGGATGAACCTCCATAAACAGGCCATCCACGCGGCATGCTGCTGCTGCCAGGCTGAGCGAATCTACAAACTCGCTGTCTCCGCCGGAAATTCCACCTGCCGCAGAAGGTTTTTGTAAAGAATGAGTTACGTCAAAAATTACAGGATAGCCCAATTTTTTCATTATTGGAAAGGAACGGAAATCAACTACAAGATTATTGTAACCAAAACAAGCCCCTCTTTCGGTAATAAATATATTTTTATTTTTACAGGATTCCACCTTTTCAACTATATATTTAACATCATGCGGCGAAAGAAATTGCCCTTTTTTGATGTTTATTATTTTCTTTGTTTTTGCAGCTTCAATTATCAAATCTGTCTGCCGGCAGAGATATGCAGGTATTTGTATCACGTCCAAAATGTCTTTTACGTATTTTATCTGGTGCCGGCAATGGATATCGCTTAGTATAGGGATATCCAGCCGTTTTTTAATATCTTCAAGTATTTTTATTCCTAAACTCAAACCTGGGCCTCTAAATGATTTTAAGGAAGTCCGGTTAGCCTTATCAAAGCTCGCTTTAAAGATGAATGTTAACGGGTAGTCAGCCGTCAAATCTTTGAGGTAGGCAGCAATATCGTAGGTTTTGCGTCTGTCTTCAACCACACAAGGCCCGGCGATAAAAATAAATTTGTTTTTGTATTCAATCATCTTTACACCACAAAAAGATTTTTGCTGGAAAAATTCGGATCAGCAGTTATATTTAACCCCAGCCGTCGCAGGCCTGCCTCATCGCCCGGAGTTGGAATGTGCGTAAGGTGTATCTCGCAATTTTGTAATTCCGTAAGTTTTTCCATCGCAATTTGCGCCGCAGGATTCGCGGCAACGCTTATGGACAAGGCAATTAAAGTTTCTTCAAGGTCTAAATTAACTGTTTTTTCATTGAGAGTGTTCTTCTTCATGTTTTGTATGGATTCAAGTATGTTCGGAGCTAATAAATGTATTTTATCCGGTATCTCGGCTAAATCTTTAATGGCGTTTAAGACAACACTTGAAGCAGAATGCATGAGCCCGGAATTTTTTCCGGTAATTATTTTGCCGGTTGAGAGCTCAATGGCCGCTCCGCAGAATATATTTTCGTTGCCTTTATTCTTTTGCTGGGCCTCCAAGGCAGCCTTGCGTGCCGGCTCAACTACCTTTCTATTCTCCGGAGTAAGAGCAAATTCCTCCATGAGGAGTTCTATCCTCTGCACAGCCTCTTTATCCGCAAGGCCCATGATATATTCGCAGGTATACCGGAAATACCTTCTTACGATTTCTTGTTTGGCTGCCTCTTGCACGACTGTATCGTTAATAATACCAAAACCAGCCTTATTAACTCCCATATCTGTTGGGGATTGATAAATTGATTCTTTGCCGGTTATTTTGGTAAGAATTCTTTTAACTACCGGGAATATCTCAACGTCCCTATTGTAGTTTACGCTTGTTTCTTTATATCTTTCCAGATGGAAAGGGTCAATCAGGTTAAAATCTTTTATATCTGCCGTCGCCGCCTCATAAGCGACGTTAACCGGATGTTTAAGCGGTATGTTCCAAATAGGAAAAGTTTCAAACTTAGCGTAGCCTGATTTTAGGCCTTTTTGATGGTCATGGTACAACTGAGAAAGGCAGGTTGCCAGTTTCCCGCTACCAGGGCCAGGGCCGGTAACTACGATGAGCGGCTTTTTTGTTTCAATGTATTCATTCGCGCCATAACCTTTTTCGCTTACAATTAAATCGATATCTGTAGGGTAACCTTTAGTGAATCTGTGCGTGTATACTTTTATATTCCTACGCTCAAGTTTGTTTTTAAATATTTTTGCTGCCGGCTGGCCTTCGAAACGGGTTATTACTACCGCCAAAACATCTATGTCGCGGCTTCTTAAGTTATCTATAAGCTTAAGGGCATCTACATCGTAGGTAATTCCGAAATCAGCCCTTATTTTTCTTCTCTCAATATCGCCGGCATAAATGCAAAGTATAATTTCAGCTTTATCTTTTAATTGTTGCAGCAGGCGTATCTTAACATTTGGATCGTAGCCAGGAAGGACCCTTGCTGCGTGGTAATCAAATAAAAGCTTTCCTCCGAATTCAAGATAAAGCTTATTATTAAACCTTTTTACCCGTTCAAGAATAGATGCAGTTTGCTCTTTCAAATATTTTTCATTATCAAAACCTAATCGCTCCGCTATTATAGTTTTCTCCGGTAAATTTACCTTATTTGGCATCCTTGGCCTTCCTTTCGTTTAAAACGGTTTCTATTTTTTGCAAGTCTTCCTCTGTATCTACTCCGATAGATTCAAATTTTGTTTCAATTACTTTTATCTTATAACCAGCTTCAATTGCCCGCAACTGTTCAAGACGCTCGGCGTTTTCCAGAAATGAAGAAGGCAAATTTTTAAAAGTATAAAGAAAATCCTTAGTGTAAGCATAAATGCCTAAATGCTTATAGTGCTTTTTCTCAATTGCGCCATCTCTATAATATGGTATCGGATAACGCGAAAAATAAATTGCAAAGCCGTTTTTATCGCAGATTAACTTTACTACGTTCGGATTATTTACGTCTTCATTCGCCTCAATCTTTTTTCTAACCGTAGCCATAAGTGTAGTTGGATTGTTAACCATTTCTCTGGCAAGGCTATCAATAG
>JALOCC010000014.1 GCA_023227945.1 Candidatus Omnitrophota bacterium | reverse complement strand
ATTTAGAAAAAGCAATTAAGGCTGATCCATTTTTTGCTGATTCTTATGTAAGGCTTTCGCAGGCATACCAGTTGAAAGGAGATAGAGTAGGGGCTCAGATTTATTTAAATAAGGCACTTGCCGTTGATCCCGGCAACGAGCTTGCGCTAGATATAAAAAACAAAAGCTGTAAGTTTATCTGCGTTACGAAATAAGACTATAACAATTTTTATTGCTATAGCTTACTTTTTTGTTATTATTCAATATTGCCAACCGCTAATTTAATTTTAGGATTTGTTCACAGTAGCCTTTTAGCAGGTTTTTATATTGAGGTTTCATTTTTGAAGAAGAAATTATTTTTTTTGCCTTATTAAGGAAAAATAAAATTTCTGTTTTACTGCAATCTAAAGCCCCAGTGTGTTCTGCAATTTGCCTAATTTTTTCCAAATCTTTTTTTCCCGCATTTTCTTTTGACAGTATTTTTTCTATGAAACGCCTGCCTGTGTTATCTGTTTTTTTGTAAGCGTACCATATGGGGATTGTTTTTTTTGCTTCTTTCAGGTCTGTAAACGTGGATTTTCCTATTTGGTCTTCCTCGGCGAACAGGTCTAAGACATCATCTTTTATCTGAAAAGCTCTGCCTAAATATATTCCGTATTTAAAGAGTTTATCAATTTCTTTCGGCCCGGCCTTGGCTAAAATTGCACCCATCATTAGTGGTGCAGAAAATGTATAGTAGGCAGTTTTTAAATCATATATTTTATAAATATCTTTTTTACTTATTTCACCGACATTTTTAATCCCGGATAAAAGCTCAATAAATTCTCCCGTACCCGTATACATTGCGGCATCCAGGAGTATTTTTAATGCTCTTTCTTTTTCTCTGTAATTTTGCTTTACGGATAAAAAAGCATGCAGGCTTAAGGCAAACATTACATCGCCAACGACAATGCTTAAGTCAGCGCCGTTAAATTTTGCCCGTTTTTTGTTGATAAGGTATTTATTAAGCATCGCATGCATTGAAGGCTTGCCTCTCCGGGTTTGCGATTTGTCTATTACATCATCGTGGATAAGCATAAAGTCATGCAAAAGCTCGCAGGATATAGCGCTTTTATAGAGGCCGGGCAACATCTTGTCGGAAAAACCGCGAAAGCCCACTATGAAAAGTACAGGCCTTATTCGTTTGCCGCTACGCGAAACAAAATCTTTTATATGTTTAAATAAAACCGGCGATATCTTACGCAGGGGATACAATTTTTCTACATCGCGGATATAAACTTTAAGCTCTTTTTCTACCTTATTTTTTATTTTCAAAAACATTGCCTTATGGTAACATAAGCATAAGTCTAATGCAAATAAAATAACCCTAATATGCTTAAAAATCTTATCGAAGCTTTTAGGTTGCCTTTCGTCGGCGCAAGTATCCTGCCTTTTATATTTGGCTCTGTAATTAACAGGAAAAACTTTAGTTTTCCCGGCTTTATTCTGGGGCTTTTTGCCGTAATCGCCACGCATATAAGCGCAAACCTTGTAAATGATTATGCTGATTCCCGTTCCGGAGCTGATTGGCAGGATAAAAATTCTTATAAATTCTTCGGCGGTTCAAAGTTTATCCAGCAAAATATATTTTCCGAAAGATTTTATCTCAAATTTGCTATTCTTTTTGCTATTATTTCTGCTTTTTCAGTTTTGCTTCTTTCTTTGGTGCTTAAGACATTTCTTGCCGTCTTTATCTATGGTTTTGTTATAGCCTTGAGTTGGGTTTATTCGGTAAGCCCTATCCGTTTGTCTTACCGCAGGGTTGGAGAAATTGCTGTTTTTATATTGTTTGGGCCGGTTTTAGTCATGGGCGGTTATTTTATACAAACTAAGATATTCCCCGACTTGAAAGCTTTTCTTCTGTCAGTGCCCTTCGGATTCTTCACAACAGCTATTCTTTTCGCCAACGAAGTTCCTGATTTTGCCGACGATAATAAGGTAGGCAAAAATACCCTGGTAAGCATAATCGGAGTTGATAAATCGTTTTTATTCTACTCTTTATTGGTAGGGTCAGGCTTTCTATCTATATTAATCAATATATTCAAAGGTTTTTTGAGCCCCTGGGCAGGTTTGGCATTTATATTGGTTATTCCCGCATATTCTGCAGCAAAGATAATCAAAAATTATTCCGACAGTAAATTTAAACTCATTCAGTCTTCGAAACTCACTATAGCAATACAGGCTTTTGTCAGTATTTGCCTTATTCTGGTTACGTTATTAAGTTAAATTGTATAATGACTGGTTACGTTAACCGGTTGCGGTTGCGCCGCTCGTTTCGTCAGTCGTCTATACGGTTGCGCATCAAAGAAACATAAAAAGACGAATGACGCTTGACACAACCGATACTAGCCGCGCAACCGATATACGTCTTACGGTTTGTACAATATGCCTAAAATTATAATTATCGGTGCAGGTTTTGGCGGCTTAAGCTGTGCACTTGAGTTATCTCACGCTGACTGTAATCTTGAAATTATTGTTATAGATAAAAAAGAAACTTTTGATTTCTTGCCTTCGCTTCCCGATACCCTAGGGAGAGGAATAAATCCGCAATTTTTAGCCTCAAACATAGAAGCAATCGCTAAAGAAAATGGTTTTGAATTTATTAAGGAAGAAGTTTTATCGGTAGATTTTTCCAAAAAAGAAATCTACACAAATAACGGAAAAATTGGTTATGATTATCTGGTTATAGCCAGCGGTTCGGAAACTAATTTTTACGGAAATGATAATATAAAAAACTTCGCTTATACGCTTGATAACGTAGATGATGCGAAAAAAATAATTTCTGCATTAAAAGAAAAATCTTTCGATAAGTTTATAATCAGCGGAGGAGGTTATACCGGCATTGAGGTGGCAACTAATTTGAGGCGTTTTTTTTATAAGAAGAAAAAAGAAGCAAAAATAATTATTGTTGAAAAGTCAAAATCTATACTTGGCCCATTGCCTGAATGGATGAAAAATTATACAAGAAAAAACCTTGCAAGGCTGGATATAGAAGTATTTACTCAAAGTGCAATTACGCGAATAGAGGGTAGCACTGTTTATGTTTCCGGGCAGGAGGTATTCGATAATGCTTTAGTAGTCTGGGCAGCAGGGGTTAAAACAGCTAAGTTTATCCAGGAGTTGAACGCAGAAAAAAACACACAGGGAAGGTTAATGGTAGATAATAACCTTCGGCTTAATGATAATTGTTTTGCCATAGGTGATGCTGCAGATGTTAATTATAAAGGAAATTATTTACGAATGGCAGTCCAATTCGCCATAGTGCAGGGGAATTTAACCGCAAAAAACATTATCAGATCCATAAAGCACAGGAAACTTGTGGAGCATAAACCAATCGATTTGGGCTATATTATACCTATGGCAAATAATTATTCCTGCGGGAATGTTTTTGGAGTAAATTTAAAAGGAAAACTGCCCACCTTGCTGCATTTTTCAATGTGTATTTATCGTACGTATGGTTTTAAGAATAAAATAGGTTTTTTAGGGGATTTATTGAAAGGAGGTGCAAGATGATAGACTCAATTATTTTAATTTTAAGAATATGTTTAGCGATAGTGTTTTTGGGGCATGGTTTACAGGCAGCTTTTGGCGTATTTTCCGGCCCAGGAATAGATGGTTTTTCAAAAATGCTTTCAAGCCTTGGCTTTAAAGCCCCTGTTTTGTGGGCGTATGTATCAGCCTATACGCAGCTTGTGGCGGGAATTTTTTTGCTTATCGGATTTTGTTCACGTTTTGCAGCCTTTTCCATATTGATTTTTATGCTGGTTGCTGTATTAAAAGTGCATGCCTCTAAAGGATTTTTTATACAAGCAGGGGGATTTGAATATAATTTTGTGATTATCTGTATATGCATTATTTTGATAATGACAGGTTCGGGAAAGTTTGGCATAACCCCTAAGCTATAAACAGGGTACAGGTGACAGGGTATAGAGTACAGTTTTGACTAGTCCTGTATGCTGTTTCCTGAACCATGATTCCTGAATTCGGAGATAATATGGAGAAGTTGATTTATTTATTTTTGCTTATAGGGTTTATCTTTGGATTTTTTATTGGTTTATTTTTGGTAATTAAACCGCGGCAGGCGATAGAGTTGCAAAAAAATTTTTATGCAAAAATTAATTGGAGGATAGAACCTATTTCTTTTGAAAAAGAGATAAGAAATACACGATTGATGGGATTTTTTTTGATTGTTATTGCTGCGGTGGCTATGATTTTTGTTTTAAATAAAATTTCATTGATTTATCATCTTTTTTAGTTTATGATTATTTAATAGTATGGTTAAATTTGACGAAATAATCGGTGCGTCTTTGGAATGGACAACAGCTGTATTATTCAGGCCTTTTAGCCCAAAAAAATGGCTAATTTTGACATTTATAGCTTTTTTAGCCGGAAGTTTTTCCGGAGGCAATTCCAATTTCAGTTCCAGACACCAAGATAATCACACCAAAGAAGCTTCTGCTGCCCAGCAATATGAAAAAAAATCCTTCCAGACCGCAAGAATAGAAACCCCGGGAAAAAAACCAATTTCAAAAGAAGAAGCCAAAAGCTTTCTGAAAAAATCTGCTTCAGCTCCGGCCATCTTCATTATTGTTCTAGCCGTTATCGCCGGAATTATTTTATTATTAATACTATTTTGGATATGTTGCCGTTTCTGTTTTATATTTCTGGAAGATGTTGCCAAAAATGATGCTTCAATAGTTGCACCCTTTAAGAACAATAAAAACATAGGAAATTCATATTTTAAATTTAGCCTTCTATTTATGTTTTTGTTCATTTGCATTATCGCTCTTTTTATCTTCCTGGGGCTTAGGGTTATATCTTTATCTAACATAGGGGCATTGAGTAACCCTGCTTCAGCAGGCGTTTGGAAGATAATATCCATTTTGTTACCCTTGATTCTGCTATTTATTCTCATAATTTTAATAATTGCGTTAATCGCCATGGTTATAAATGATTTTGTAATCATCGTCATGTTCAAAGATAGAATAAAAATAACCCCGGCCATTAAAAAAGTTGTATCTATACTGTTATTGAATAAGTTAGACTTCAGTTTATATGTTCTGATTAAAATTGGCTTAGCAATTGCTTCTTCAATAATTTATAGTATTACCTCGTTTGTAGCTGTTATGGGTTTGGTTTTTCCTGCCGCAATTTCCGCAAGCATCTTTTATTTCATTTTTAAAGTCATGCCAAAAGATATACAATCGATATTTATGGTTATTATGGTTATAATTGCTATACCGATAATATTATTTTTATGGTATTGCCTTATATGCATGTATCTTCCTTTTGCAGTTTTCTTTAGGGCTTTTAGTATGAAATTTTTTGGAAGGCTGGATGGCAGGTATAACCTTTTCAGTGAGCGCATTATTTTTACAAGTGCCGAAGGCACGCAGCAAAAATAATAGCGCGAACTGACCCCCCACCACTTTTAGAAAGCTGTTTCGCAGCCAGACGGGGGGCCTAAGAGAGAACCGTTGTTTTATGGAAAATCACTCATCACTAAAAGTGGTGGGGGGTTAAATTCGACTGCACAATTTTTCACGCCTGCCTTACGGCAGGCAGGCGTGAAAAATTGTAAGTCTCATTTAAAAAAGGAGTCAAAATGAAATGCGTAAATCATACTGACAGAGATGCTGTTGGCGTATGTAATTTTTGTACAAAAAGTATATGCTCCGAGTGCGTTGTTAACTTAAAAGGAGAAATGTATTGCAAGGAATGCGTTGCCATAAAAATGAAAACCGTAAAAAAAGAAGAACATTCCCCGGCACTTGCGGCAATTTTGAGTTTTATCATCGCCGGCCTCGGCCAAATATATAACGGACAGGTCTGGAAAGGCCTGCTTATATTTGTTACCTCCCTGTTAGTTATCCCCTGGATTATAGGAATATTTGATGCATACTTTGTTGCAAAAAGAATTAGCCACGGAGAAATTGCCTTAAAGAAAAAAACCGGCTGCTTAATTGCCATGATTATATGGGTATTTGTGTTTTGGATTATGGTTTTTATATTAGCCATGCTTGCTGCCATAGCAATACCTAATTTTATGCGTGCAAGGATAACTGCAAGCGAGAATGCGGCTGCATCAGCAATAAAATCTATTTCTTCGGCGCTTGAATCTTATGCAGCGCAGAATAACAATGTTTATCCGCAAAGCGAGGAAAGCCTGCTTAATCTAAAGCCGTCATATTTGCCTTTTGCATATAATAATCGTAAAGTTTACGGTTATTTATTTAAGGAAGAGCTTACGCCTTCGGGATATAAAATTACAGCAACCCCCGTAGAATGCGGCATAACCGGGACAAAAATATATACTATTGAAACCAGAGGAAAGGCATCTGAAAGCCAATGTGCAAACCCGGGTTCTGCAGATTACAAAAGCGATTAAAAATAACATTACGTAACTTTAGTAACCTATAATATAAAGGAGGGCGTAGATGCGAAACAAAATAATATATTTATGTTTTATTTCTTTTTTATTTTTAGGCAATGTATTTTGCGACACAATAGCTCTTAAATCAGGCAAGCAAATTCAAGGAAGCATTAAGGCGAGGACGAATGATGCGGTTAAGGTTGACATTGAAGGCATAACCTTAACTTATTATCTTACTGATATAGAATCAATAAATGGCGAAAAGGTGGTGTTGCCTGTTTCTTCCCAGCCAGTTTTAAGCGTTGAGGACAAACAATCAGTTACACCTGTAGTTTCCGATAGCAATATTTTATCGGTTAGTGAGAATCTAACAGCAGCGCAGAATATAGCAGATGAAGCAACCACTGAAGAGGCTGCGGTATCTACAAATCAGCAAAACAAGGATATCTCTGGGCCCGGAAACGAAACTAGCAATAATATTTCTGAATTTGGGAAACAAACATCGAGATTCCCGCGTGGAAAAATTAGTGAAAAAGACGCAAAAGTAGCTGTTGCAGTAGTTGGAGGAATAGCTTTATTTATATTCTTTTTATCGCTTATTTTTTACGTTTATTCAGCGTTATGCCTCTATCTTATCGCAAAGAAAACTGCTGTTGAACCTGCCTGGCTTGCCTGGATTCCGATTGCAAACTTATTTTTGATGTGCAACATTGCTAAAATAAGTTACTTATGGCTGCTTGGAATATTGGGGCTATTTATTCCGTTTGTCAGTATCTTAGCTAATATTTATTTAATAGGATTGTTTGTTTATGTTTGGTATAAAATAGCCATTGCAAGGAACAAACCAGGCTGGGTAGGTATTTTAACCATCTTACCAATAGCTAATTTGGTAATTATGGGTTATCTTGCTTTTTCGGAATAAAATAATATAGAGCTGCAATGTTTAAAGGAGGAGTGGATGTTTTGCAGGGCTTGTGGTAAAGAAATAAAAGATGAGGCTGAAATTTGCGTAAATTGCGGCGTAAAAATAATAAAACCATGTGAAGGCCAAAAAGAGTGGATTGTTGCGCTGCTTTTATCGGTATTTCTAGGGCATCTCGGCATAGACAGATTTTATCTTGGCTACATTGGCCTTGGCGTATTAAAACTTGTAACATTCGGCGGCTGCGGTATTTGGTGGCTGATAGACCTGATACTTATAGCTGCGGGCCAGCTTAAAAGTGCTGACGGAAAACCGCTCGTTAAAAGATAGGTAAAAATCTTTTTTCAGATAAATAGAGCTGCTAGAAATTTTCCATCCAATATCCTTACCCATTAAATAGTTTATTATTCTGTCAATCAGTATACCGTCTTGACAGATTTGTTAATATATGTTATATTCAACATAATTGATAGTTAACACCATTAAATATATTAGGTAAGGAGGGAGAATACATATGTCTATTGAAGCTTTCGCTAACAAGCTCAATGAAATTATGCCCTTAATGTTCAAGGAATTTACCAAAAGGCTTACAAAGGAATTGCATAAAAGTAAAATAACTCTTCCGCAATTTTTCGTCCTGGAATTTTTAAGCCGGGAAGGCGGATCAAAGATGACTGAGCTTGCTCATTTTATGAACGTAACCACGGCTGCAATGACCGGCATAGTTGATAGGTTAGTGAGGGACGGCTATATTGAGCGTGTTTATGATAAAAATGACCGCAGAATAATAAAAGTTAAATTAACCAATAGAGGAAATGCCCTGGCCAGAAAAATAACCGAATGCAAACGGCAAATGATAGTTAAAACATTCGAAAAAATATCCGAAACGGACAGGGGGCACTATCTTAGGATCCTTAGCCAAATAAACAAGATATTGCTTGAAGAAAGCGATGCAGATAAATGAGAAAAATAAGTTTATTTTTTGTAATTTTTATTTTTGTTTTCATTTCTAATGTGCTGGCCGAGGATATTACCCTTACGCTCGATGAGGCAATTTCCATAGCCTTAAGGGACAACAGGAATGTTTTAATGAGCGCGAATGAAATTACAAAAGCTAAAGCACAAATCAATGAAGCTTGGTCTAAGATGCTGCCGTCTTTAACAGTGAATGTAGACAGGGATAGAACCGGTAACCTTACGGATAAACCATATTCTACAACAGAAATATCTGCCGGGTTAAAACAGAACATTTTTCAAAGCGGCCGTATTTATAATGCCATAAAACAGAATGAGTATAATAAGCAAGTTAAGCAAGCTTTATATGACAAAGAAAGAATAGAAATTGTGCTTAATGTAAAAAAAGCATTTTGCACTCTTATGCTTTCAGAATATTTTTTGGATTTAAATAGCAAGGTTTTAAAAAATACCAAAATGCATCTTGATTTTGTAAAAGCGCGTTATGAGAAAGGACAGGCATCGCAACTCGATATAGAAAACGTAACAGCATCGTTGGATAATGCAAAAAAGGTTTATGAAGCATCATTGAATCAAGTTGAGGCAAGCAAACAATTGCTGCGTAATTTATTATACCTTAAGGAGTCGGTTGGCATAACAATTATTGGAAAGTTTACATATACACCAAAAGAAGTTATGTTTGATAAAGCCTTGGTTCGCGCTCTTGGCCAGAGGCCTGAAATAAAACAATATGAGGCAAAAACCAAAGCAGATGAGCATGCTTTAAATATCGCCAAGGCAGGAAATTTACCTAGCGTAGACCTTACGCTTGATTCCTACAGCGGAACTAGATTTATCACTACAACCGGTATCGCCACTAAGTGGAAAAATTATAATGTATTAGGCCTAACTTTTAATTGGCCGATATTCGACGGCTTTGCCACAAAAGCAAAAATTGAGCAGGCAATAGTTGATTTGAAACAAACTCAAATGTTTAAGGAAAAAACCGTTCAAGACATTGTCCTCGAGCTTAGAAATGCTTATTTAGCGCTAAAGAGCTCGATAAGTTCGCTTGATTCCGCAGAATCTGACGTTAAATTCTATAGAAGTAACTTGGTTTCTGTAAAAAAGAAATATAAGGAAGGTATTGCGAGTTTGCTGGATATGGATGACGCCGGTTTAAAATATAAATTATCTATGTTTAATAAGCAGCAGGCATTGTATGATTATATTGTAGCTAAAAGCAGCCTTGATAAGGCAGAAGGGAGTATGTAATTTATGAATCCCGCCCTTCCAAAGCGCATTATGGTTATGTGTAAAAATATAGCAAACTTAGTAGAAGACAAAATTTACTATAAAAACAATAATTTTAAAAAAGGAAGGGCGGGATGAATTTATCCAAATGCAAAATTATTTTGTTTTTTATTGCAGTTCTTGTGTTAGTTTCCTGTGAAGAAAAATCCGCCCAGAAAATAGAAGAGAAAACAGCAATACCGGTACAAGTAAGAGAGGTTAAGCTTCAGGATATAGCGCAGGTCCTTGAATATGTAGGAAATATAAAAGCAAAAGATGAGGCAATTATCTATCCCAAAGTTAACGGGAAAGTAATTGAAAAAGTAAAAGAGGACGGGGCATTAATCAGCAAAGGTGAAGCAATAGTTTATCTTGATAGGGATGAAGTGGGGCTAAAGTACGAAAAAGCTCCGGTAGAAAGCACTTTAAACGGAATAATTGGCAGGGTTTATGTAGATATCGGTTCGCAAGTTGACCTTCAAACATCGATAGCTTTGGTTGTGAGTATGGATAAAGTAAAAATAGACTTAGATGTTCCTGAAAAATATCTTGCAAAAATTTCTATCGGGCAAACCGCAAATGTAAACATCGATGCTTATCCTGATGAAGAATTTACCGGGCACGTTACAAAAATAAGCCCGGTCATAGATTTGGACACCCGCACAGCACCGGTTGAGGTAACCGTTGATAATCCCGAACACAGATTAAAATCGGGAATGTTTGCAAAAGTAAAATTGATTATTCAATCACGCCAAAAAACAGCAGTTATACTAAAAGAGGCAATTATAGGAAAAGATCCCGAAACCTATGTTTTCACGGTTAAAGATAACAAAGCCAGCTTAAAAAAAATTACTTTGGGTTTTCATCAGGATTCGCTTTATGAAGTAAAAGACGGCTTGGCTGAGGGCGATTTAGTAGTTATTATGGGCCAGCAGCGCCTTAAGGAAGGCGATAGCGTGAATCCGGAAAAATAATAATTTGAAAATATGAACTTACCTGATTTTGGAGTAAAACGCCCGGTTACGAATTTGATGATTTTTTCAGCGATAGTTATTCTCGCTGCTTATAGTTTCAGCCGTCTTGGTATTGATATGCTTCCTGAAGTCGAGCCTCCGGCAATAACTGTAATTTCTTCATACCCTGGAGCAAGCCCGGAAGATGTTGAAATAAAAGTTACTGAAGAACTTGAAAACCAGCTTGCAACTACACCCGGCCTTGAAAAAATGACCTCTGTGTCTGCGGAAGGTGTTTCCCTGATTACACTTAAGTTCATTTGGGGAACCAATATTGATGAAGCCTCAAATGACATACGTGATCGTATTGACTTGTCAAAAAGATATTTACCGGATATCCCTGATGAAATGGATAATCCTTACGTTTTTAAGTTTAATACGGCAAATATCCCGATTGTATATTTAGGCATAACCGCAAAGCAAACCTATCCTGAACTTTACGATATGGTTGATAAACGCTTAGGGGACGCACTTCGCCAGCTGCCGGGGGTGGGAACAGTTCAGATACAGGGGGGAGGGCTTGAACGCCAGATTAATATTTTTGTCGATAAAGAGAGGCTCGAGGGGTATGGTTTTTCCATACTTGATATTAAGAATGTCTTAAAAAAAGAAAACATCACCCAACCGGTGGGTAATTTAAAAACAGGTCTAACTGACTACCTCATACGTCTTCCCGGAGAATTTACAACCCCCGATGAAATTAATCTGGTTATTCTGGGCAAACGTAGCGACAAAGTTGTCTATCTTCGAGACGTAGCCAGGATAGAAGATTCTTTTAAAGAAGTAATCAGCGAGGTACGTATAAATAAGCAGCCCGGCGTAATGTTAATGGTGCAGAAACAAAGCGGCACTAATACTGTTGAAGTTGCCCAGCGTGTCAAGAAGAGGCTGAAAGAACTGGAAAAGAATTTTCCTGCTGATGTTAAGATAAATACAATCTTTGACACTTCAAAAGATATCATGAATTCAATCAATTCCTTAAAATCTTCAGTATGGCTTGCTATAGTCCTTGTAATCTTTGTTGTATGGTTTTTCCTGCGCAGTGCCGCGCCCAGTATGATTGTTGCTTTAACCATACCTTTTTCTTTGCTTATAAGTTTTATCTATCTTTTCCTAAGCGGAAAAACAATAAATACGATAAGCCTTTCTTCAATAGCAATAGCTTCCGGCATGGTGGTTGATAACGCAATAGTTGTAGTTGACAATATCCACAGGCGCCTTGAAAGGGGAAACCGGCCGACAGAAGCAGCTATTTTTGGCACGTCAGAAATGTTTTTGGCGATAGCAGCTTCTACTCTTACGACAGTGGTTGTATTTATGCCCATGCTTTTTATACCGGGCGTTGTCGGTATTATGTTTGGGGAACTCGCGGTTATAGTTATAGTTACCTTAGTTGCTTCGCTTTTTACCGCCGCCACTTTCAGCCCTATGCTTTGTTCGAAGTGGATGCGTGTTGATAACGGTAATCCAAAGAAAAAAATGTTTTCCTGGCTTTACGAAATATCAGAAAAAATGTTTAAATCGTGGGAGAATTTTTACGGAAAATTGCTTGGATGGAGCCTGCATCATAAAAAAACCGTGCTTCTCGGATTTGTGGTTATATTCATCGTAAGTATTTTCCTGGTACCTTTTATCGGCAATGAATTTATGCCTGAAGAAGATACCGGAGATTTGCGTATAACCGTATCTCTTCCCATCGGAACACGGCTTGAAGAAACCGATAAAGTTGCACAAAAAATCGAAGAAATTTTTCAAACTGAATTGCCGGAAGCGCTATTTTATTATGCCAGAAGCGGGCAGATTAGCGGCCTTGGCAGGCTTATGAGTCAGGATTCTGGAAGCCATGTTATAGCTGCGGGAGCAAAGCTCGTCCCTAAAGATAAACGTAAGCGTTCTGTCTTTGAGGCAGCTAAAAAAGTAAGGGATAAAATAAAAAATATTCCCGGTGTCCTTAAAACTGACGTAGGAACCGGTAACCCCATAGACAGGTTGATTACCGGAACCGGCGGAAAAAATATACAGTTTGAAATTATCGGCCATTCATTCGAAGATACAGATAACTATGCATTTCGCGTAAAACAAATTCTGGAAAAAATTCCCGGCGCCGTAGACGTCACTATCTCACGCGATACAAACCGGCCGGAGCTTAAAATAGAAGTTGATAGAGAAAAGGCAGGTTCATTAGGGCTTGATATGACGACAATCTCAAATTCTCTGAAAACATTCATCGAGGGGTCAGTCGCCACTAAATACAGAGAAAAAGGGGAAACTTACGATATCTATGTAAGGCTTGAAGAACATTCGCGCGCAAACCTTCAGGATATCGAAAATCTTCCTATAATTCTTCCGCGCCTGGCAGAGAAAACACAAGTTTCTAAATTGGCGGATTTAGCTGAGTTAAAAGGCACAGTAATAAAGCCGATAAAACTATCCAATGTTGCAAAAATTTATGAAACAACAGTTCCCGATTCAATAGAACGCCAGAATCGGGAAAGAGTGGTAAGGGTCGAGGCGAATGCCTACAAGCGTTCTTCCGGAAAAATAATAGAGGATCTAAAGAAAGAACTTGATAAAATAGCCTTGCCCCGAGATATCATGATAAATTTTGGCGGAGCAGCTGAGGAGCAGAGAAAAGCATTCAGGGATTTATTGTTATTGCTTCTTTTGGGTATTGCTCTGGTTTATATGGTTATGGCAGCGCAGTTTGAGTCTTTGTTTGACCCGTTTATAATTATGTTTTCCATACCTTTTACATTTACCGGCGTAATCTGGGCATTTTTCTTAACCGGAACAACTTTAAGCGTTATTACTTTTTTGGGAATAGTAATGCTTATGGGTATTGTTGTTAACAATGCCATAGTTTTGATAAGTTACATAGAAATATTACGGGCAAGAAAATTCTCAATGTATGATAGCATAACTCTTGGCGGGAAAGACAGGCTCCGGCCTGTGCTTATGACTACAATTACAACGCTTGTCGGTCTTCTTCCGCTTGCCATTTCAAATGGGGAAGGTTCTGAAATTTGGCGGCCTTTAGGTATAACCATGATTGGGGGGTTGGCTGTATCTACCTTGATTACCATGTTATTTGTGCCTACGCTTTATGCGGTGTTCCATAGAAAAGAGGGAAGAAGACAGATAGCAGATGGCAGATAGCAGAAAAATCTGGCTTCTGCAATTAGGAGATTAACATGAATTTGAAAATGGTAATGATTGTTTATAATGAAGCCATTGAAGCAGAAGTTATGGAAATCCTGGAAGGGTGTGCTCTTAAAAATTATACAAAAGTAATGGGCGTTTATGGAAGCGGAGAAACTTCCGGTATACATTTGAATAATGATATCTGGCCGGGAAGAAATAATATCTTATATATTTGTTGCGAAGGCACTCAGGTGCAAAAAATATTATCCTGCGTAAAAGAACTGCGTAAGAAACTCGGTAAAGAAGGCATAAAGGCATTTACTTGGAATTTAGAGGATATTACATAAGCACAGTTATTATTTAGCCATAAACTTATGTTTGTGGTAGTATGTTACACCATTAGCCTATAAAAATATTGCATTAAACAAAAACAATGAAATATAAACACGCTTTATTTTTAAATCCTTATATCGAAAGCCATGCAACCAGCGTGATGAAACTTTTCCCGCCTACCGGGCTTGAATATGTAGCAACCAGCGCTAAGGAATATGTGGATAAAATAACGTTACTTGATTTAAGATATGAGAATGGTTTAACAAATCCCGTCAACCTGCTGGACTTCATAACAAAAGAAATTGACATTATTTGCGTAACCGTAGGCTGGGACAGGCAATTTAAAGAAATTTGCGGCCTGCTTTCCTGCATGCCGGAAAATATCCCTTTGGTTGTAGGCGGATACAAAGCCACAGAAATGACAGAAGAGCTTTTTAAAACCTGCCTGCCTATCAAGATCATCGTTCGCGGCGAAGGTGAAGAAACAATAAAAGAAATATTCAAAGGTATTCCGTTGAAAGATATCTTGGGTATTTCATACCGGCAGGATGGTAAAATAATACACAATCCTAATCGTCCCCTGTCTAATGTAGATGTTATTCTGTCTCCGGACAGGTCTCTTCGAAATAATGACTATCGGCTTACCGTAAACGGCGTTAACGTGATGAACCTTACTTTTGATTCTGTATTAAGCGCCAGAGGCTGCCCTTTTAACTGCAAATTCTGTACATTTAACTTAAATCCTTTAGGGCAAAAGAGAACCTATTCCGCCCGCAGCGTTAGTTCTGTTATAAAGGAATTAAAAGAAATAGACGCAAAAGTTGTGCTTTTTAGCGATGATAATCTTTTTACCGATA
This sequence comes from Candidatus Omnitrophota bacterium, assembly GCA_023227945.1. GTDB lineage: Bacteria > Omnitrophota > Gorgyraeia > Duberdicusellales > 4484-171 > JAJYOP01. Next base: position 22,125 of record JALOCC010000014.1, on the reverse strand, counting down.
TAAAAAGGGGTAAGGAGCTTTGCGATGCGATCGTTAAAAATAAAATAAAAAAACGTTTTGTCGCACAAGCACGCTTAGAGATATCCAAGCACCCGGAGCTTTTAGAGAAAATGGTCAAAGCCGGCTTTAAAGCGCTTCTGTTAGGCGTAGAATCGCCTCATGATCGCATATTGGCACAATTGGATAAAGGATTTGATTCCGCAACTATAAGAAAAGCTTTCAAGGTACTTAACAAATACCCTATTTATTACAGTGGTTATTTTATCTACGGTAACATCGGCGAAACAAAAGAAGAAATGCTTTACATCTCACAATTTGCCAAGGAAATTGGTGTTGACTCCATAGCTTGCAATAAACTGCGCATAGAAAAATTTTCTTCCCTCCGGTCTTTAGCGGAGAATACCCCAGGTTATCATATTACTGACAGGGGAGAGCTATATTCCGATATGTATGATTACCCAGCACTTAAAAGAATAGGCAGGACCATAAAATTTTCTTTTTATACACCATCGCGCTATTTAAAAATTCTATGGAAGAATATATTTGTAACTAAATTTTTCACCCTTGGAGAGGTTTTGTCGCTTTCTATCGTAATACCCCGCTTAATAGCTGCAACCATTGCCCGTGAAATAAAAAAAGGCAGGCTCGCCGATTCCCTTAAGAGAACTTTTCTGAGCAATAGAGCTTAACTCAAAAAATGCCTGTGGAGCATGCATTTTTTGCCTGAAAGGCTGCCGCCAAAATCTCCATGCCGAAGGCTATGGAAATTTTGGATAACGGCGGGGTTAACACTAAATCCTTCCTACATAAAGCTTCCTTGCAATTGACAAAAAGCAAATTAGCTTCTATATTATAATTCATTCTTTTTAATAGGATATGCCGCTGCCTGCCAAAAGGCAGCTGTCCCCTGGCAAATGGCATAATTACCGTTGCCCCAAGAGGTTTCAGTATGCAAGAAAAATATTACTCTCTTTTAAGGCATATTTCTTTCTGGTTATTTTCTTTAACGTTTGTTGCTCTAACCCCGGTAATAGTATATTATTCTCTGGGCTATAAATTCGACGTACAATCAAAGAAATTTTTAAAAACAGGTGCGCTTTCGATAAAAACCTTCCCGCGCGCGATAGCAGTTTATCTTGACGGAAAAAAAATGGACGAGTTAACTCCCAGCACGATACGGGAACTTATGCCACGTAAGTACGATTTAGTCTTGGAAAAGGAGGGATTTTATCCGTATCATATAGAAACTGAAATAAAGCCATCGCTCGTCAATAGTATAGATGTATTTCTCATTCCTAAGATTAAGGGGATTGAAAAAATAAAATTTGATTTTAATATTTATAGATTTTTCGTAATTAAACAAATATTTACGGAAAAGATATTAATTTTTACAGATAAAGGAATCTATTTTCTGGATGCGGATTTGGAAGGCGCAAAAAAAATATCCGACCAGGTTTTTACCGAGACGTTGGCCAATTCAATACAGGAAGTTATAGAAAACAATAATAAACTTATTTTCTGGAATAGGAAAAATATTTGGATTGTCGATATCTCTAATGAAAAAACTTTAAATGCTAATATGGCTAGCCTTCTATATACGGCAGAGAGGAATATAAAAGATGTATTTTTAGGCCTTAGGGAGCGGTACGCTATCGTTAATGACGGTTTAAAGGTTATTGCTTTGGATATGGATAATTTAGGTATAAGTTTTGAAATTTATGTGCTTAACAATCAAAATTCAAAAATATTTTACGATGCACGTTCTGAAACCCTTTATATAGGGGATAAATTGCCGCAAACAGGTACTTTTAGCCTTTTTAAGATAGGAATAATGCCGCTTATAGAGGAGAGGCTTTCCGATGAGAGAAGAAAAGATTAAACGAATTCTTGAAATTATACCCGGGGCGCTTAGCTGGTTTATGATTATTTTTCTTATCGTCCTTTTTGCTCTTAGGCCGTTAAGCGCAATAGTTATTGTGATAATATATCTTCTTTACTGGATTACCAGGCTTCTTTATTCGAGCATGCTTTTACTAATGGCTCACCAGAGGATGCGTTCCAAGAGAAATAATGATTGGCTTTCTATGTGTAAGGAGGCAAAATCTGATTTGAAATTTGAGAATATAATCCATGTAGTTCTCTATACAATTTATAAAGAGCCGCAAGATTTAATAATTGGCAGCCTTAATTTTTTAAAAGATGCAGATTACCCGGCGGATAAAATCATAGTAGTTTTGGCGGGAGAAGAAAGAGCACAAGGCATCTACGATAAGCTTAAGGCCATAGGCGATAAATTTAGGGGTTTTTTTCTGGACGTAATAATTACAATACATCCTCAGGGTATACCCGGAGAAATCACTGCTAAAGGAGCGAATGCAACGTATGCGGCAAAACAGGTTAAAATATATTTGGAAGAAAAAGGTTATGATTTAAAAGATATAATAATTTCATGTTTTGATGCTGATACCTGCCCGGATGAGGAATATTTTTCCTGTTTGACTTATAATTTTTTAGTTAACTGTAAGAGGTATAACACGAGTTTTCAGCCTTTACCTATATATAGCAATAATATATATGCGGCTGCGGCTTTTGCGCGGGTTATAGAAACTGGCTCTACCTTCTGGCAGTTTATCGAAGGTATGAGGTATGAAAAATTTATAACTTTTTCTTCGCATAGTATGAGCTTTAAAACGCTGGTTGAAGTAGATTACTGGCCGGTAGATTTAATCTCCGATGATTCCCTGATATTTTGGAAATGCTTTCTGAAATTTAAAGGAAACTATAAAACTTATCCTCTGGACATTCCTGTTTATATGGATATAGCAGTTGGCAAGAATTGGCTTGATACCGTAAGAGTTCAGTATAAACAAAAAAGAAGATGGGCATGGGGCGTTGAAAACTTTGTTTTTTTAGGGCAGCATTTCTTAAAAGAAAAAGAAATTCCACTTATGGTAAAGTTTAGGAAACTATATCAAGTTTTGGACGGCCATGTGAATTGGGCAACTTGGGCTATAATAATAAGTTTTATTACGCCTTTGATTTTATTTTCGGGTAAAATTCTCCTGAAGGATTCGCTTGCGCTTTTCAATCTTTCATATATAAACAGCGTAGTTTTTAATTCACTTTCGTTTATATTGCTGCTTTGTATCATAATAAGCTGGGAATTTATGCCGCCTCGGCCAAAAGAAATTTCGAGATGGATATATGTTTCGTTTTTATTTCAATGGTTGCTTACGCCTCTCATATCGGCAGTACTTGGTTCTTTTCCTTCCTTGGATGCGCAAACCCGTCTTATGTTGGGAAAGTATCTTTCATTTACTCCTACGCCAAAGTCCCGTTGAATACACAGATTTAGTATATCGTAAATCGTCTATCGGTTACGCAGCTCGTTTCGTATGCCGTCAAACGTCTTACGTGACCGTAACGAGCTGCGCAATTGCAGCCGATTAACGAATATTTTTATCTGTGACCATCCGCGAAACAGCAAAATGTGTTGACAAAGAGTTTTTTTTTAGTATATTCTAAATTGAAAGGATAAACATGGTAAAAAAAATTTTTCGCAAAAAAGATAGAGAAACAGTAACAAAATATTCTCCTCAAGATATTGCCAAAATAAATGCGAGAGCTTACTACATATGGTTAAATAAAGGTAAGCCCGCAAACAGCGCTGTTTGCGACTGGATTTTGGCGGAAAAAGAACTAAAAAAAGAAGGCACGATATAGGGGAGGTTTGTAATGCCTAAGGTAAGGATAATAAAATGCCCAGAATGCTCAGACGAATTTGAGCTGGAAGATTATCTTGAGATAGGAGATACTACTTTTTGCGTTAGCTGTGATGTAGAATTAAAAATAATAAGACTTGATCCGCCTCAGGTTGAGGTAGTACAACCTTTAGATGAAGAATCTGGCCTTGATGAAGAAGGCGATAGTAATGCGGAGGAATTCTAAAAAGGAGGAAGCTGCAATGGGTAAAAGGTTTTCATATTTGTTTATTCTTTCTATTTTTCTTATTTCAGGTATAGCGAACGCGCAGGCGGAGCAAAAAACTTCTGACGTAAAAATTACTGAAAGCACATCTCAGCCTGTCGAAGGCACACCGAAAGTAGCAGAACAGCCAAAAGAAGAAGTCGTAAAAGGAATAATAAAGGAAATAGCTGCAGATGGCAGTTTCGTTGTAATTGAAAACACAAAAGTCTTAACTACTAAAGAATTTCTTGATGATTCTTATCTTGAGGTCGGTGATAATGTAGAAGTCATTGCGCAGGTAACAGAAGCCGGGCTAAAAGCGAAAAATTATAATTATATTTTTGAAGAAGAAGGCCCTTCAGCAACTTCTGAAGAGCCGCCGCCAGAAGAACAGGAGTATTAATTTTTAGGAATGAATAAATTTAACCCTCTCATCTTTATGCGGTGAGAGGGTTAAATTTTTAATGAGACTTGCACTTTCCTATACTTCCTGTATAAAAAAGTGCTTAGTCAATTACCCCCGAAGGGGGTAATAAGCCTAAAGTTTAAGGTGTTGTAAAGGAGAGCTGAATATGGGTAAATATAAAAATTTTACTGCTGCAGCTGCTTTGGGTATCAATAGCGAGCAAAGAAAACGGGCAGAAAGGCTTGAATCTGCGGAAGAAGAGCCTGGCGGCAGTAACGATGATGCGGGTGAATGTAAGGCAGAAATAATTTTAGAAGAAGATTGGCACTCGTCTTACAGGAGTTCACTTAAAAACATCGAAGATCTTTCCAGATTTATTTCGGTATCAGAAGAAGATAAGCCGCTGCTTAAGCAAGTCATAAAAACTTTTCACACGCGCATCCCGCTTTATTATCTTTCGCTTATTAAAGATTTAAACGATACAGATAACCCTATACGCAGGCAATGCGTTCCTTCGGTAGAAGAGATAAAAGGTGAAATTCATGAAAAGATTGATCCGCTTGGCGAAGAAAAAACCTCTCCCGCGCCTTGCCTTGTGCACCGTTATCCGGATAGAGCATTGCTTCTGGTTACCGGGCGTTGTTTTATGTATTGCCGGCATTGTACCCGTAAACGCCTTTGGCGTAGCCGTATCCCCGAACCGACACTGAAAGACATTGATTTGGCATTAAGCTATGTCAGGCAAAACCGGCAAATAAGAGAGGTGATTGTTTCCGGTGGAGACCCGTTAACTTTGCCTACGGAAAAAATTGATTATATTCTTTCTTCCGTAGCTGAGATAAAAAACGTAGAGATTATAAGGATAGGTACGAGGGCGCTCGCAGTGCTTCCTCAAAGGATAGAAGATAATCTTTGTAAGGTTTTAGAAAAATACGAAAATCTCTGGATAAATACCCAATTTAACCATCCGGACGAAATTACCCCACAGGCAATTTCAGCTTGTAAAAAATTGCAGCGTTGTGGTATAGTTTTGAGCAATCAATCTGTGCTGCTTAAAGGCATAAATGATAATGCTAAAATTATGCTCGAACTCTGCCAGAAGCTTCAGGCTATTAGAGTAAGGCCATATTATTTATATCAATGCGACCCTGTTGTCGGCGCACATCACTTTAGAACATCTATCCTAAGGGGCATAGATATTTTAGAAAATATGCGGGGGCACACGAGTGGCATGTGTATCCCAACATTTGTCGTCGATGGCATAGACGGAAAAGGTAAAATTCCAATCGGCCCCAATTATGTGCTTTCTGCATCTCCTGAGGGGCTTACGCTTAGGAATTACAAGAATGAAACCTTCTTTTATTATAACCCCAAAGAATAGTTGGAGATAGAAGCGGATATACGCGGATCTAAACGCGGATTGCCGCCAGCAACTCGCTTGCGTCCATCCGCGTTACTATCCGCGGGAATCCGCCTCTACGATAAAAGATCAAAAAGTGAAATATACCTGTATAAAAAGAATAGCGATAATTTTTAATTTAAAGAAAAAAGGGTTAAAAGACGATAGTTGCGAGGAGTATGATGAAATAGAAACTATCGATGCTTTAAGCAAAGAATTAAAAGCTTTCGTGCCTTATGTTTTTTGCATAGAGCAAAGTAAAAATCTTGTAAATGATATCCTTAAAGTAAATCCTGATTTTGTATTTAATCTAGCAGAAGGTTGTGGTGCGGCTCGCGCAAGAGAATCCCAGGTGCCTTGTATCCTGGAAAGCCTAGGCATACCTTATTCTGGTTCTGACCCAATAGCGTTAGGGCTTAGCCTGGATAAATATCTTACCAATATTATTTTAAAATCAGCCGGCATCCCGGTTCCCTGCGCTTTTACGGCAAGAGACAGCTCTCAATTGCCTTATCTAAAAGGTATTTTTAAAAACAATAAACTATTTATAGTCAAACCGCGCTGGGAAGGTTCTTCAAGAGGAATATTTTTAAATTCAGTAGTTGCCGATTATGGCGAACTCAAAGAAAGGGCCAGTTTTATATTCAAAAAATATAAACAACCAGTATTAATTGAGGAGTTTTTGGAAAATGACGAAATAACTGTTGGTGTATGCGGCAATTGTATGCCTTTTATCTTAGGTATGATGCGTGTAGTCCCTAGATTTAAGTCGGATGAGCCATTTTTATATTCGCAGGAGAATAAAAGAGATTGGCAGGTAAAGATAAAATATGAACCGCAAGGTTCGATAAAAAAAAGTATTCAAAAAGCTATAGAAAAATACGCCAGAGAAGCTTTTAGGGTATTGGAATTACGGGATATAGCCAGAATTGATTTTAGGCTTGATTGTAAAAATAACCCTAAAATCATAGATATTAATCCGTTGCCCGGCCTTTCGCCTTATTATAGCGATTTACCTATTATTTGTAAGCTCAAAAGGAAAAACTACAGCTACCTTATAAAAACTATATTACAAGAAGCATTAAAGAGAAACGGTTTTAAATTAATCCCACAAAAAATCACTGATGAATAAAACAAAAAATATACTGATTTTTTTCTTATTTTTCGCAATTTGTATTATTCCGGCTTGTTTTGCGCAACTTGAGTTTTCATCGGCGGACAGGGTCCTTATTCTTGCGCCGCATCCGGACGATGAGATTATCGCATCAGGCGGTATTATCCAGAAGGCCCTCAAAGGCAATTCCAAAGTAAAGATAGTTTATCTTACCAGCGGAGAATATAACGAAATATCATACTTTTTTTACAAGAGAAATCCGGCGATTTCTAGGCACGGTTTTATCAATATTGGAGAAACGCGCCAAAAAGAAGCTTACAATGCAGCAGCTTTTTTAGGTGTTGCAAAAAAAGATCTTGTCTTCTTGGGCTATCCCGACAGATTTACTGAAGCAATTCTTGCAAGTTTTTGGGACGAAAAATGGCCGGCGGCAAGTATGCTTACTCATATAGGGCATGTTCCTTATAAGAACGCTTTATCCTATGGTGCGCCTTATGTAGGACAAAGTATTACAAAAGATCTAAAACAGGTATTGTCAGATTTTAAGCCGACGAAAATATTTGTATCGAGCCCTTACGATGCAAATCTTGACCACAGAAGCCTCTATGTATTTACTACTGTCGCTCTCCTTGATTTAAAAGAAAAAATAGGCGAGCCGCCTGTTTATACTTATCTTATTCATAAAATTGGCTGGCCAAAAGTGAAGAAGTATTTGCCTTCGTTTGAGCTGGATCCGCCGAGTGATTTTATCAACGGAGATGCGGCTTGGAGCAAAGTTTATCTTAGCGATGAAGAAATTATTAACAAACGCAAAGCTTTAGCTTTCTATAGGAGCCAGCTATCATTTGCCAAAAATTATTTGCTTAGCTTTGTGAGAAGAAATGAATTGCTGTGTTTGTATCCAGAAATAAATTTTGACAAAGAAAAGATACCGAAAGTATTGCAGGTTAATTCAAAATTAATCTCTAAAATAGCCTATTCAAAAGATAGAGATTTCCTTTATATAAATATTTCCTTAAACCGAAAAATTGCCAAAGGTTTGAAAGCAGACATATATCTTTTAGGTTACAATAACGCCAAGGATTTTTCTCTAATGCCCAAAATATTTTTTAAAGCAAAAGACCATATGGTAATTGCTTACGAAGGAAGAAAAAGAATATTCATAGATGGGATAAAAATAAATTCTAAAGAAGATTTAGTATCAATCATTGTTCCTCTAAGGGCGTTGGATAATCCGGACTACATTTTTAGCAGAATTATTCTAAAGGGAAAACTATTGGCTGTCTATGCAGGAGGGTGGCAAGTCATAGAATTATGATTTTCGTAAAGCCCCACGGCAAGATATTGATAGCTGCAGGCAAGGAGAAAAGCGCAAGGAACGATATCTGCGAGGCTTTACGGTGTAAAGATTCCATAGCGAAGGTTTTTTTGAAGAAAGGCATAGTGCCGGAGGCTTTTTTTATTAAAGAAAATGATTTTAAAGACCCCGCCAGATTAAAGAAAAAAATATTGAGCAAAAATCCTTTTTGTATTTTTAATCTATTTGAAGGCTTTAGCGAAGACCCTCAGAAGGAAGTAACATTTGTGAAATTGTTGGAAAGCGTAAATATACCGTTTACCGGGAATTCCTGTTTTACATTAAGTGCTTGCCTTGACAAAATGAAGGCGAAAAGTATTTTACAAAAAAACAATTTACCGGTTGCGCGTAGTATCTTGGTTAAAAGTGCGAAAAATATAGCCATTAAAAAAGGGCTTACTTTCCCGCTTTTTATAAAGCCGTGCAGCGAAGATGCCAGTGTTGGAATATACAAAGATTCACTGGCATACAATAAGGAAGAATTAATTGTTGCAATAAAAAAACGCCTTAAGCGGTTTTGCGAAGGCGTAGTCATAGAAGAATTTTTGCCTGGGAAAGAATATAGTGTTGCACTTTTAGGAAACGATTCTTATGAAGTTTTGGGTATCTCTGAAATTGACTATTCTAAATATGAGAAATTTTTGCCATTTTTGACTTATGATGCTAAGTGGGAAAGCAGAACCGCGGAATATCGCGCCATCTTGCCGGATTACGAACCAAAAATAAGCAAAACTTTAAGAAAAAATATAATAGATTTATCCGGTAAAGCTGCGAGGGCTTTGGCCTGCCGAGGTTATTTCCGGGTAGACTTACGGCAAAAAGCCGGGAATCTTTTTATTATGGATATAAATCCTAATCCCGACATAAACACAGATAGCGGCTACATGAAATTAGCCTATAACCGGGGATATACTTATGAGGAAATAATAGATAGAATAGTTCAGCTGTCAGATTGCCATTGACAAAAAAGGCAAAGTTATATATTATCAGATAGAGCGAAAGAGAGTCGAATTGTTATTGTCCCGAAGTGCCTGTATGCTCAAAAAATCTCTCTACGCAAGTACTCGTTCGATATTTTTCGAGAGCACTTCAGGGTTAAATTTTTCGACTTCGTCTAAAAATCTAAGGAGGTGTAAGATGGAAGAGCAGAATAAGGTTCAAGAAACAGAAGCAAAGAAATCTCCGGATACAACAAAAATGATAGGTAAAATCATCTTGGGAATAGTGTTCATACTTCTTGGTTTGATAGCGCTTATCCGCTGGTGGCCAAGCCTTTGGACAGTGATTAAGGGATGCATAGGCTTGTTTTTTATTTTGGCTGGCGTAATTACGGTAGCTATAGCTAAAGAATAAATTTTATATGGATTAGTAAAGGGCAGGCAGTTTAAGCCTGCCCTTTTATTTTTAAAAAGGTTCCTCGCCTGCCGTAGGCAGGCATCCGTAACTTTCGTAACATAAAATAGGGGGTTAAAGTTGAAGATTGGTCTTGCTTTAGGCGGAGGTGTAGCGCGAGGTTTATATCACGTCGGGTTGCTTAAAGCGCTCGAGAAGCTTGAAATTAAAATTGATATTATTTCCGGAACGTCCATTGGCGCGATAATCGGCGGGCTTTACGCGTTAACGCAAAATGCAAATGAAGTCGAAGAGAGGCTTTTCAAAATTCTCGACAAACATCAGAAAGAATTATCGCTGCTAAAAACAAGTTTTTCTCCTGCCAATGTTGAGGCTAAAACTGCATTTTTCGAAAAATGGTGTGATCTTGCCAAGGAGTTTTACATCTGGAATTTACGTATAGCAAAAACTTCTCTTGTGGATCTCAAGCCTTTTCTTAAGATTTTCCGGGGTTTGTTTGAAGATTTTTCTTTCAAAGATTGTAAGATTCCTTTTTCTGTTACTGCGGTGAATTTGCTTACCGCAGAGGTAGTGTCTATTGAAAGCGGGCCGCTGTATAGAGGAGTGCTTGCTTCTTCTTCCTATCCCGGATTTTTCCCACCGCTTAAAATTGAAGATAAAATTTTAATAGATGGCGGAGTCCTTATGCCTGTACCGGCTAAAATAATAAGAAAAAAGGCCGACTTTATAATTGGAGTTAATTTGGAAAGTTCAGGCTACAGATTTCCTATTGTGAGAAATGCGATGGATGTAATGAACCTCGCAGACAGAATCAGATATAAAAGAATCATTGAAGAAAGCTTAAACGGCATAGATTTTCTTATTTCTCCAAATCTAGAAAATTTTTCCTGGGGTGATTTTACTATTGCAAGAGAGCTTATGCAAAAAGGAGAATCCGAAATGCTTGGCCTTGGTAAAGAACTTAAGGCGGCTTTAAGGGCTAATCGTTACAGAGGTTTAATGCCGCTTAAGAAATTTTTCAGTTTCCGTTTACCTTTTAAGCACAAATAACCCCATTTTTGGCTTGCCTTTTTGGCATATATGCTTTACAATACTTTCTTTTGAGGCACAGATTTCCGCAGATAGAAAACTTTAATAGAACATTTAGGTATTAACACAGATTATCGCAGATGTTTCCATCTGTGATAATCTGCTTACAAATCTGTGATCATCTGTGTATAAAAGGAGGTAATCATGAAAGTTGCAACTCTTAGTCAAAGAAATTACCTTGCCCTGCGTATTTGTGCTATATTTTCTTTTAGCATTTTAATGGTGATTTCTGCTTATGTGCGCATACCACTTTTTTTTACGCCTGTCCCGTTTACTTTGCAAACCTTTGTCTTCTATCTTAGTATTGTTTTTTTAAAAAGGCAGGCAGTGTTTTCGCAGGCAATTTATTTATTTTTAGGTTTAATCGGCCTCCCTGTTTTTACAAATGCCGGAAGCGGCTTACTTTATTTTCTTGGGCCCACCGGGGGCTATCTCGTTGGTTTTGTGGTAGCGTCATTGATTTTTCCTTTCTTTTCCCCGAAGCTTGATAGCTTTTTTAAAAACTTTTGCTATTTCTCTTCTGTTGCTTTTTGCGTGTATTTCTTTGGAATAGCCTGGCTTATGTTTATACATAAATTTTCCTTAACTAACGCTCTTATTGCGGGAGCAATGCCGTTTGCCTTAGGTGAAGTATTTAAAATTGGTTCGGCTTCTTTAATCCGCTTAAGATTGAAATCAGGTTTATTCTCCGGTAAGAACGGCTATCGCAATTACCAGATATAGTCTTTAGTTTCGCAAATGTTAAAGCAAATATTTATATTGACCTGGCAGCCGTTATGTTATGGTAATTATAGACAGTAGGTTTAATTTCCATGATTGAAAAGAAGTTCTTTATATTTGATTTAGATGGGACTTTAGCTGATGCTTACAGGGCTATAGAGAAAAGCCTTAATTTTACGCTGAATAAGCTTGGGTTTTCCAAGGTAAGCTACAAGGAAGCGAAACAAAAAGTAGGTAGGGGGGATAAAATATTTATGGAAACGTTTTTTCCCCCTGAAGCAATAAAACAAGCTCTTGGTATATATCGCCGGCATCATAAGGGTGCGCTTAGAATGTTCTCTAAGCTAAGGCCGCATGCAAGATGGATGCTTAAGCAATTAAAGCGTAAAGGAAAATTGACTGCTATTGCTTCCAACCGGCCGAGCTATTTTACTAATTTGATTTTAACAACACTTGGTATAAAAAAATATTTTAACATGGTTTTGTGCGCGGATGAGGTTAGGAGCAATAAACCGAACCCAAAAATATTAAATGTTTTGATAAAAAAATTAAACGTTGCCAGGGGGGAAACTGTATTTATTGGAGATATGGACATAGATTTAGAAACAGCAAAACGTGCCAACATTGATGTTGTCTTTATAAAGGGGGGATCAAGCCGCCCGGCGGTTGCAGGTAAATATAAAAATGCGAAAGTAATTTCTTCGTTGAAAGAAATACTGAAGTTATACGAATAGCTTGTTTACTGTATATACCCCTTGCGTCCAGATACCAGGGGCTACGGGGTTAAGTCTCCGCCTACGGCGGAGAATTAAGGAGTATAAATGGACAAGGACTATATGCTTCGCGATGATGGAAGTTTTATTATAAAGAATTATAACAGCAAACATCCATTTTCAAATTTTCTTCCCGGCGTAGCCGGTGCCTGGGGAGTACCGATGTGGGTTTTTTACGTAAACCGGGCACAGGGAGTTATAAGTTTCGGAGTCAAAGATAAAGATCACGCTATAACCGAATTTTTCCCGGCGAATAATGCTTATTGTTTTGCGCCGCTTGTAGGCTTTCGTACATTCCTCAAGATAAACGATAAAATTAATTATGAGCCATTTCGTGTAATTTCAGATTATGAACGTAACGAGGAGATGGTTATAAAAAGCTCATCTTTCAGCATACGCAAAAATAATCCGGAACTTGGCCTTAATTTGCGTATTAAATATTTTACGCTTCCAAATAGCGCTGCGGGGGCACTGGTACGTGTTTTATCCGTTAAAAATATTTCCGACAAGGAAATAAAGCTTGAGGTTTTAGACGGGTTACCCAAAATAATACCCTTTGGATTAAACAACGTGTTGCTCAAAGATTTAGCAAGGACTATGGAAGCATGGATGCGCGCTGAAGTTCATAATAACCTGGCATTCTTCCGTATGATTGTTGACCCCAAAGATTCAAGCCAGACAAAATATATTGATGGCGCTAATTTCGAATACGCTTTTTATGAAGAAAACGGTAAAAAGGTATCACCTTATATAATAGTAGACCCTACTGCAATTTTTGCGCAGGATACTTCCTATTCTGTTCCAGTTAATTTTTATGCAAGCAGTTTCAAAACTCCACTTACACAAATTATGGCAGGGAAAACCCCGTGCGCTTTTAACCATTTTACATGGAGTATTCTACCGGGAGAGGTTAAAATATTTTACAGTATGTTTGGTTCTTCTTTTAAATCGCAGCTTATCAAAGATTTTGTTTCGGGAATAGATGCTAACTTTTTAAAAGAAAAAGAAAAAGAAAATAAAAGTATTATTGAAAATATTAAAGATAATTGTTTTTCTGTATGTTCTTCAGACAGGCTGAAAGAGTATGTGAAATGTACTTATCTGGATAATGTTTTGCGCGGCGGTTACCCTTATAAATTTACGGATAAAAACAGTTACTATATTTTTTCCCGCAAGCATGGTGACCTGGAAAGAGATTATAATAAGTTTAAGTTACTACCTTCCTATTTTAGTGAGGGCGAGGCAAATTATCGTGATATAAACCAGAACCGCAGGGTAGATTTATTCTTCAATCCGTCCCTTGGAAAATCAAATATAGTGTATTTCCTAAACCTCATAAAGATTGACGGATATAATCCGCTGGTAGTAAAAGGCGAAAGGCTGTTTTTTAACCAGGCAGCAGCGCGTAATCTATTAAAACAATTCGGTATAGCTGATAAAAAAATAATTTCTCTGATGGTTTCAGGCTTTCATCTTGGTGATTTCTTTAAAATCCTTAAAGAAGAAGGTATTGTTGTCAAGGCGCGAGAAAAATTAGCCGCGGAATTAGTTACGAAAGCGCAAAGAGAGCCTCAGGCAACTCATGGCGAAGGGTACTGGATAGATCATTGGCGCTATAACCTTGATTTAATCGAAAACTTCCTTTATTTTTATCCCGATAAATTAGATGACCTGTTTTTAACCAAGGAATATTATTTTTGGGATGATGAGTGGCGCGTTAAGGAACGCAGCCATCGTTTCCATTTAAAAGATGGTAAGGTTTACCAGTGGCACTCTGTTGAAGAAGTGGGAGAGAAAAAAGATGTTATAGCTTCGCGCGCAAAATTCGCTAATTTTCTGCGTGATAAAAAAGGAAATATTTATACTACAAGCCTTATAGAAAAACTTTTAACTCTTATTCTCAATAAAGCTGCGACTTTAGATCCTGATGGTGTAGGCGTTGAAATGGAGGCGGATAAACCAGGCTGGTGCGATTCTCTAAATGGCCTTCCTGCTCTTTTTGGCTCTTCAATATGCGAAACTTTTGAATTAAAGCGCGCCTGCCTTTTGCTGAGTGAAGCAGCATCAGCTTTAAACAAAAAAGGTACAGCTAATTTTAATTTGGCAGAGGAAGTGTATGAATTTTTAGAAGGGCTTGAAGGGCTGACTAAGAAATACTCTAACCTGCCGGCAAAACAGCGTGATATGTTCTGGTGGGAAAAATCCAATTCCCTGAAGGAAAGTTTCCGGAAAACAACTTTTGCGCAGATTAAAGGCAAACAGATAAGCATTCCCGGCCTGCGGCTAGAAAAATTCTTAAATTCGCTGGTTAATAAATTGGATAACGGTATCGAAAAAGCTCTGGACAGGGATACAGGAATTTATTCTACGTATTTTAAGTATAGCGTAGAAAAATTTCATGCCAAAGGAAAAATAATTAAGCCGCTTAAGTTTAAAAAAGAGCCTCTCGCGCATTTCTTGGAAGGTTCGGTTCATGCTCTACGCACGCAAAAAGAAAGTTCTATTTATAGTGCGTTAAAGAAAACAGTTATTTTCGATAAAGTATTACGGATGTACCGTCTCAACGCGTCTTTAGAAAAAGAACCTCTTGAAATTGGAAGAAGCAGGATTTTTACACCGGGCTGGCTTGAGAATGAATCCATCTGGCTGCATATGGAATACAAATACCTTTTGGAAGTGCTTAAAAAAGGTTTGTATGAAGAATTCTACGAAGATTTTCATAATTGCGCGGTATGTTTCTTCGACGCGCAAAAATACGGAAGAAATATCCTGGAAAACTCTTCTTTTATTGTAAGCAGCGCTAATTGCGATAAAAATTTATGGAACAAAGGTTTTGTCGCGCGCTTAAGCGGTGCAACTGTTGAGCTCCTGAATATGTGGATTGTAATGTGCCTGGGTAAGTCGCCATTTAATATTAACGGTAATGGCGAACTAACTCTTAAATTTTCCCCTATTCTCAAGTCAGAGCTTTTTACCAAGCAGGAGCAGAAAATCGAATTTAGAGGCAAAAGCGAGATTATTGAAAAAGATTGTTTCGCTTTCAAGCTATTTTCAAAAACTCTGGTTGTCTACCACAATCCAAACAGAAAAGATACTTTCAGTAAAAGCTGCAGCGTAAATAGAATAGCGGTAACCGATGGTGCCAAAAAATATGCAATAGAGGGCAGCAACATAAAATCACCATTGAGCCAGAGAGTAAGAGAGGCTATTATTGACCGTATAGACGTTTATTTTAGTTAAAGTTCTTAAAATAGTAAAATTTCCCTAAAAAGCTTAAAAATCCTTAGATTTATTGCCTTTTTTTGATTTTTTTAAGAAAATTCTTGACAAGTCAGGTTTTCTTTGCTAAAAATGAAGTAGTTGAGCCTGTAAAAATTTTCATTTAAGGCTCATCCTGAGCGCAAGCGAAGGATCTCATTGACAAATTAATTCGGTTATACCATCCACGGACGGTCTTAAACTGGCAAAGAAGGAGGTGGGGAATAAAATTAAAAAGCCAAGGCTGTCAAAATCATGGATGATATAACTATAGATTGGTAATAACAAGGCATTCCCTGTAATTAAGGGGTAGTTAACCTTGTGTGTACATATATATTTTACTTTATACCAAATAGGATCAAAAGGAGGGAACTAATGAGTAAGAGACTATTAATTATGGCAGCGATTTTGCTTTTAAGCGTTCCTGCATTTGCTGCTGTAGAAAATATCAAAGTAAGCGGTGATATCAACGAACAGGCAGTAGGCAGAGATCTTTCTTTGGGCGGCGTGAACAGAGCAGCCGGAGATGGAAGCCCTATGGATTCAGAGAGCTATCTTCTTTCCCAAGTGAGGATAAGATTTGATGCTGATTTAACAGAAAATGTTTCCGGTGTTGTTCGTTTAATCAACGAAAGAACATGGGGAAACACAGGTACAAGCGATGCGGATACAACGTATGGTGACAACGAACACATCGCGTTGGATCTTGCTTACATTGAACTGAAAGAATTTTTGTATCAGCCTCTAAGTATTACAGTAGGCCGCCAGAATCTTCGTTATGGCAGTGCGTTAATCGTAGGCGATCCTGATACAAACATGACAGTTGAAAGTTCATCTGTCACCAACTATCGTTTTGGCGATTTGTCTTTGAGAAAATCATTCGATTCAGTAAAAGCTGTTCTTGATTTTTCTCCATGGACAATTGATGCTATTTATGCCAAAATCAATGAACCACACACATACATTAGAGATAATGTAGATCTTTGGGGTATCAACGCTAATTACCAGTGGGGTTCTTTTGACGGAGTAACTGAAGCTTATTATTTCGGTGCACAAAACAACAGAGATACTTTATCTTATGCCAAAGTTCTTTCGCAGCCGCCTGAAAACCAGGATATTACCCAGGTAATTGGTGCAAGAACGCAATTTAATCCATTTGAAAAAATGACCCTTGGATTAGAAGGTGCTTATCAGTTCGGTGATGTGCAGGCTGCGGCAGTTGCTGCAAATCCTGCTAGGCACATAAGCGCATTTGCGATTGAAGCAATGGCTGAATACAGATTTATGACCAAGTATAACCCAACACTTGGACTGACCTATGTTTATTTAAGTGGTAATGATGACATAGGCGCAAACGGCAATAGTTATCTAACTGGTTGGGATCCGATGTTTGAAGACCAGAGTTTGGGCGAAATTGCCAATGTGCTTTTCCCAAACAGCAACATTCAAGCTGCAAGAGTTAATGGTTCCGTTATGCCGAGGGAAGATATTACCCTTGGTGCTTCTTACACTTGGTTGAGGCTAGCAGACAAGCTAACTGAAGCAGATAACTATCCATCATACACTCCACCACTTGGTTACTATTCCGCAAACACTTATAGCATTAACAACCTAGAAGGCTACCTTGGCAGCGAAGTTGATGCTTTCGCAACTTATGATTATACGGAAGATGTTCAGCTTAAACTTACTGGCGCATGGTTTATACCAGGCGATTTCTTTGCAGACAACAATAATGATGTGGCATATTCAGTAAGAGGCGGAGTCAACCTTAACTTCTAAGTTAATTACTTAAGTTAATTAACCCCGTTTCGGGTAACCGAAACGGGGTTTTTTATTTATAGTATCGTGTTTGAATCCAACGCTAATAAAACTGTGATGTGTCATTAACGGAGTTTACTTTTAATAAAATTTAAGTATAATTACTAAAGGATATAAATTAATAACTTTTATTATCAAGCTCTCAACGGGCACGTTAAGGATAATTCAACCATATAGGAGGTTAGATGGAACAAATTCAATTGCCGGAAGAAGAGATTCGTGACGGTGCGCCTTTTGCTGCTTTATCTTATGTTTTTTTCCTGTGGATTTTTACTTTCATCTGGAAGAAAGAAAACCGTTTTGCACATTTTCACGCAAAGCAGGGAATTGCTATGTTTGTCGGAGAGATAGGAGTTGGAGTATTGTCGCTTATGCCTTTTATAGGTGTAGTATTTTACGCAGCCGGGCTTTTACTTTTTCTTTTCCTTTCTCTTTACGGAATTTATTACGCTTTAACCGGCAGAATGAAACGCATACCTTTTATAAGTAATGTGGCAGACAGGTTTATAGTTTAATGAGCACATCATTTTTTCAAGCCCTGACCGCCCTGACTGCCCGCAAGGGCAGGCGTGGCAGGCGTGGCGCAGGAAAAATGATAGTGCGAATTAACCCCGAAGCGCTTCGGTTAAATTTCGCAGAAATTTAACCGATATACAGGCGCAAGGGGTATGTATAGTAAAACATGGTATAGAATTTCAAATGAAACCTTCTAAATAAAAAAATGAGAAGTTTTATAAGAGTATGGGAAGAAGTTAATATACAGGAAATTGAGAAAACTCTTATTGTTATCGGAGAATTATCAGCAGAATGTTTCTCTTGCCATAAAATTGGGATAGATTCAAAATCGCACGTATGCCCAGCCTGCGGCACAAATTTTAAATATGTCGGTTTTAGAAGAAGGGTAGAGGGTGGATATTTGCATAGGATAAAAGAAGAAATGCCTTATGCGATTTTTATTGATTTCGATGATTTCAAAAAAGCTGTAGGCAAGAAGGAAGCCAGAAAACTATTGGATTTATAATTATAGGTAAATATGGGTGAGGGTAGAAAAACTTTCGGTCCAACAAATAAAAAATATTGTGACCTTCACAAGAAATCGTCCCGCTGCAGAAAAGGAAAAAAGAAATAGCCGCTTTCAATTTCATAGTTTTTTAAATAAATCTATCCTTATTGTTCGCCCCGGTGGCTCAATTGGATAGAGCATCTGGCTTCGGACCAGAGGGTTGCAAGTTCAATTCTTGCTCGGGGCGTTTGAGTTGTTTGGTAGGTTTACTTGATATTTTATCGGAGAGGTGCCGGAGCGGTTTAACGGGTACGCCTGGAGAGCGTAAGTCTGTCGAAAGACGGACCGAGAGTTCAAATCTCTCCCTCTCCGTTGTCCTACCTATCGCGAGAAAACATCCAACCAGAAATGGGGATGTTTTCTCGCAACATATAGGAAAAGGACAACGGATTCCGGCGAAGCACCGCCTGAGCCGGAATATCGTTAATAATATTTCGTAAGCGTAAACCATCAAACCGAAGGGGATGGTTTTCCACAACATCTAGGAAAAGGACAACGGATTCCGGCGAGCCGACCGAGGACGTAATGTCCGAGGGAGTGCCAAGGCCTCCGGATGAGGCTCCGTCCGAGCCAGAATATAACCCTATTGTTAACGCTCAAGCGAACCCTGTGATTAGCCTTTCTATGGTTCGTTGGCATCTACGACCACCCACCAGTTGTTGTTCAGTATTTGTAAGATTATCGAAAATTTCCTGTACTTTTATAACCAGCACAATACCCTTCTCCGGGCACTATGCTTGTAAAACCATTGTAAATATGATAAAATTTCCAATAAATGAATTTAACTTTTCTTAACGTCTGAGAATATAGTAAAAGTTCTACAGGGGCGGATTGGCTGGCGGATAATTCATAAACAGCATTAATCAAGATTTACAAGGAGGATTTAGGTGAAGAAAATTTTTTACTGCATTGATAAAGCCTCAAAAAGGAAATTAAACCTTCCTTTTTCTTTAAAAAAAGTAAGAAAATTAAAAGATCTGCGTAACAAAGGCCTGTTGGTAGTTGTTTTTGACGAACATTTTGTGTATAAACATAAGCCATCGATATCCCAGCTTACCGATTGTGCCTGCATTATCCATTTTTGTAAAGAAGACAAAAATAATATCGGAAAAGCCAAAATGTATGGTTTTCTGGATTATTTCAGCGATGAAAGTAGTAAGAAGGAAATTATTTTTAAGCTGGGGAAAGCACAAGTTTTTCTGGAGCAAAGGCAGCGGATTAGTAATTTAGAGAGAGAGCTTTTGAATAAAGATAAAAGAATAAAAGAAATAATTCTTATAGATCCTCTCACTAGCTGCTACAACTGGCGTTATTTCCTGCATCGGACGCGCCAGGAATTAAGCCGCGCAAGAAGGCATTTGCATAATATATCTTTTATTGCCGTTGATATCGATTATTTCCGGCAAATAAACGAACTGTATAGTACCGATATTGCTGATTGTATTATAAAAGAGTTGGTGTATCTATTAAAGAAAAGCTTACGAAATGAAGACGTGCTCACACGCTGGAGAGAAGACGAATTTTTTATTATACTTCCGTTTTTAGCGCGCGAAAACGCTTATCAGGTAGCAGATAGGTTGAAGGATAAAATTTCTCTGCATAAATTTATATACAAAAAATTCAGTATAAATATAAAAGTGAGCCTTGGCGTGGTTTCTTTCCCGGGTGACAATGTGTATAATGCAAGAGACATAATAAATGCTTTGCATGGATGTTTAACCGTGGCAAAGAAAAAAGGCGGCAACAGGGTCGTTCTTTATGCGCCGCATCAACATGAACAGTTTGTAAAAGAAAAAAAAGGAGCAGGTTTTGATGTTTTCAAAACCAAGATAGAAAAGCTAAACGCCCTTCTCACTCGTGACCTTTTAGAGATGATTTATGGATTCGCGCGGGCAATTGAAGCAAAAGACTATTATACTGGAAGGCATGTGGAATATACTTCAATGATAGCAGAAAAAATCGCTCAAGAGCTAAATTTACCTCAATCAGAAATAGAGAATATTAAACATGCAGCTGCGCTTCACGATTTGGGAAAGGTGGGGATAAACGAGAGTATTCTTTCAAAAAAAGGGCGGTTGAACGAAAAAGAAAAAGAGATAATAAAGGGGCACCCTTGGACAGCAGCAGAAATTTTAAGAGAAATTCATGCTCTACGCGGAGCTATACCGGCCATTCTTTATCATCATGAGCGATTTGACGGTAAAGGGTATCCTTTGGGGCTAAAAGGAGAAGAGATACCCCTGAGTGCCAGGATAGTATCGTTAGCTGATGTATATCAAGCGCTTATCTCTGACAGGCCCTACCGCAAGGCTTATAGTAAAAAGAAAGCAATAGATATCATTAAAAAAGAAACCGGCAACCATTTTGATCCGAAAATTACAAAAATATTTCTTAAGGTAATTAGGAAAATAAAGTAATACAGTCATGGTTATTCAGCAAAAGTTCTATATGGAGAAAGCTCTGCGCCAAGCGCAATGTGCCCTGGAAGAGGATGAAGTACCCGTTGGCGCAATTATAGTCTATAAAAATCAGATTATAGCAAAAGCCTATAATCAGGTTGAACGCCTGAAAGACCCTACGGCTCATGCCGAGATGATTGCTATTACCCAGGCTACGAATTTTTTAGGCTCAAAATGGATTAATGATTGCACGCTTTATGTTACAGTTGAACCCTGCAGCATGTGTGCAGGCGCGCTTGTCCTTTCGCGAATTGCAAATGTAGTATTTGGCGCAGACGATCCCAAAACCGGAGCATTTGGCTCAAAAATTAATATCAATAACTTAGGATTAAATCATAGAATCAAGGTAAAAAAAGGACTGCTTAAAGAGGAGTGCGTTGCTTTCTTGAAAGAATTCTTTCGGAATAAAAGAAAGCCGGCAAAGTTTAATTAGCCCATGTTTGCCCTTAAAGACATAAAAGACAGTTTGGATAAGTTTGTAATTGACCCTTTAATGGTGATAGACCTGCAAAAAAATATTTGCGTGGTTAATGAGGCGTTACGTTATTTAGTTGGCTATAAAGAGGGAGAGCTTGTAGGCAAGAAAGCTGACATTATTTTTAGCGATTGCGAAAAATCTATACTCAAAAAAAGCAATGTGGACAAATTGATAGGTACAGGTACCATTCTTAATATTGAAACTTATTATCAGACTAAAGACGGAAGGGAAGTTCCCGTACTTTTTAGCAGTTCGGTAATACACGGACAGGGTAATAATGATGCATGGATAGTGTGCACCGCAAGAGATATTAGCGAAAGAAAAAAAGTCGAAGAACAATTGCGCACAGCATATGAACAAATTAAAGAAGCTCAGGACCAGCTTGTTCAAGCTGAAAAATTAAATGCTATAGGGCTACTCGCCAGCGGTGTTGCCCATGAGGTAAAAAATCCTTTGGGAATAATTATCCAGGGCATAAATTATCTCCAGGCAAAATTTCCTGATAGCGAAATAGATGTGAATAGTACGTTTTGCATGATGATGGAAAGCGCAAGGAAGGCCAATGGCATCGTAAATACGCTTCTTGATTTCGCAAAGACAAAGAATTTGGAATTGAAACTTGAGAATATAAACGCCATTCTCGAAAGTGCTTTGCAATTAGTAAAGACACAAATAAAGTTTGAAAATATAAATATAAATATTGACGCAAAGGCCGATCTTCCTCAGATTCTTGTTGATAAAAATAGGCTTGAGCAGGTATTTTTGAATTTGATTATGAATGCCATACAAGCTATGCCAAAAGGAGGAAAGATTTTTATTCGTAGTTATGACAAAAATCTGTTTGAGCCAAAGCGTGGTGTTTCCGGAAGGGA
>JALOCC010000076.1 GCA_023227945.1 Candidatus Omnitrophota bacterium | reverse complement strand
TATCGCTGCAAATCGGGTCGTTTGCCCAATCAGTGATAAACTTTTCTTCGTCTTTTTGAATTGAATTTTGATCCATTTACAGAGTCCTTTTTTTTGTTGAATAGAATATAATAAAATAAATAATGAAAATATACGATACATACAAAATAAATATAACAATACTTGCCAAGCCTTTATTTATAAGGCTCAAATTAATACTTATATTTTTCTTACATTAAAATAAATAACACTATTATAGTTGTGTTATAACACTGTTATAGTGATGTTATAACCATACATACATATACTCACTCACTCACTCACTCACTCACTAATCCAGTAATTCATTAATTCAGTTATAAATTGATAGTACACGCTCCGCAAAATTTATCTACATTTCCAATGCGCGGTAAATCCATCCTCGTTGGTTCGTGCGGATTTTTTTTAAGGAACTTTATGTTTTTCACTATTCCGGTTGAGCTTTACAATGTTTACATTTTCTTTTCTTGCGGACAATCCGATGAAGAGCTTTTGAAGTGGCTTAAATCAACGCGTCAGCCGATACCAGAAAATTTTAACAAAAAATCAACTTACGGAAATGGATATAATTTTCGTTTTGAAAATGGGAATCAACTGATCCGGTTGGAAAATCCTGAAATTGAATCGGTTGCTTTTTACGAGGCTTTAACGCATGAGGTTGCTCATGCTTCTTTTGATATTTTGTATAAGGCCGGGATGAAATTATCTTTGGACTCAGAAGAGGCCTTTACTTACCTAATCGGATTTATCAATAAAAAAATTATTTCAAAAATATCGAAAGTACCTAAAAAATAAGTTGCACGTCGTCCTGAATTTTTATATCTTCCTACCATCCTCACGCATTGTGGATAACGTGGGTGTCTGGTTTATCCCCGGGCACCCACAACAATGCTGAGTCACAATGCAACTACGAGGTAACAAGCATGGTACAGAAACTCACGGAAGAGCAGCAGCGCAGTGCACACAAAATAATACACCTACCCACTATCGTGGGTGCTGGTTACTCCGACTTCTGGCACTTCCAGGGCCGTTATTGCATTGTCAAGGGGTCGCGGGCAAGTAAGAAAAGCCAAACAACAGCTTTGTGGGTCAAAGAAAAATTGACGAATTATTATAAAAATAATTTGTATTCTAAACAGGATAGCGAGATTGCAAGCCAAGAGAAAATTAAGGCATGGTGGTCTGCGGGGAATGGTGCCGCTATTTTAAGAGGGCCGAAAAAAGACTGGAAAATCAAGCCTAAAGGATGCGCCTACTGGCTTCCTGCGACGCGGGCGAACCTGAAACTATGATGACGGCTTGACGCTTACTCACAAACTAAGTCCACTTCGGTGGGCTTTTTTTTGTACAAAGTAACACGACGTTGTATGTAATTGTTGCAAAGTGTTGGATTCTGTTGCTTTGTAGTTATTTTCGTGTTGTAAAATGTTATATTTTGCTTATGGGAAAACAACAGCCAGGAAGTACTCGAAGCGCATCTAAGCAAGTAGCCCTTGACTTTGCTAGGCAATTCTTTATCTGTGGAGTAGCCTCGAAAGCCGCCGAAGCCGTTGGTATAAAGCCCCGCTTCGCGGCACAGTATGGCAAGCGTTACCTAGCCCGCCAAGATGTGCAAGAATACCTAGCCGAGGCTAGAAAGATCGTCGACGTAAAAACCTATGCTTCAAAAGACCGGATTCTTACCGAATTATCAGGGATTGCACTTGCAAACATTAGCACTTTTGTTTCTTGGGGACCAACAGGCGTTGTTTTAAAAGAGTCAAGCACTTTATCGCCAGATGATTTAGCGATGGTAAAAGAGGTTTCTGAAGGACGTGACGGGGTAAAGATAAAGCTATTCGACAAAACAGATGCTCTGAAACTTTTGGGAATGGAGCACGGGATGTTCCAGAAAAACGCCGTCGGGTCGAAAGAGAATCCTTTGTGCGTCGCTCAACCTGTCGTTTTGTCGGGTGATTCCGAGGTCTAATTTTGATCGTCCGCGATCAACCAGAAAAAAAAATAATACACCTACCAACTATCGTAGGTGCTGGCTACTCCGATTTCTGGCACTTCCAAGGCCGTTATTGCATTGTCAAGGGGTCGCGGGCAAGCAAAAAAAGTAAGACCACAGCCTTGTGGCACATCGTCAAAATGATGCAGTATCCAGAGTCGAATACTCTGGTTATCCGAAAAGTTTTTAGAACGCTTGAAAATTCTTGCTACTCAGATTTAATTTGGGCGATTCGTAGGCTAGGCGTTGAGCAGTGGTGGCACATCAGCAAATCGCCACTCCAATTGACATACATACCCACAGGACAAAAGATCCTCTTCAGGGGTCTAGATGACCCGTTAAAAGTGACTTCAATTTCCGTGGATGTTGGTGCTTTGACTTTCGCATGGCTTGAGGAGCTATATGAAATAACGAGGGAAGAGGACTTCGACATTTTGGACGAGTCTATCCGTGGTGCTGTTGCTGCTCCGCTCTTTAAACGCATTACCGGGACTATGAATCCCTGGAATGAAAAGCATTTCGTGAAGCGTCGTTTTTTCGATACTCCAAACACCGCAAACAAATTAGCTCTATCGACCACATACGAATGCAACGAGTTTCTGGACGATGCTGACCGTGCAGTTTTCGAGGACATGAAAATCCGAAACCCCAAGCGTTACCGTGTGGCTGGCCTTGCTGAATGGGGAGTTATCGAAGGTCTTGTTTACGACAACTTTGAGGAACGATCTTTCGACATTGATGCTCTGCGGCGTAAGCCTGGCATTAAATCAGGCTTTGGGCTTGACTTTGGATACACAGTAGACCCGAGCGCATTAATTTGTATGCTACTTGATGAGGATGAAAAGAATTTGTATGTATTCGATGAGCTATACGAAAAAGGACTCACGAATCAAATGCTCGCTAAAAAGATTATCAGTATGGGCTACGGAAAAGAGGTAATACACGCCGATGCAGCAGAACCTAAGAGCATTGATGAGCTACGAGAGGCAGGGCTCACGAGTGCCAAGAAATGCACCAAAGGATCTATTATGTTTGGCATCCAGAAGATCCAGAACTATAAAATAATTTATCACCCTAGGTGTGTTAATTTTGGAACTGAAATTAATTTGTACCAAATGGCGAGAGATCGTTTTGGGGTGCCAACTGGGGTACCAGAGGACGAAAATAATCACGCTATGGACGCTTTCAGGTATGGCTTCTTAGGCATTAAACAACCTAATCTCATGTCTTTTTGATTAGTTTGTATCGAAAAAATAACGTATATTTTGACAAAAGAGGTTTCTATGGCTATTGCAAAACTCGCGAATGCACTCCCGATTGACGTTACGGACAAAGTAAATGAAATCATTGACACGCATGGAGACCTACTTGCTGGCCTCCGAGAGGACGTTTCCCCATTCCCAGGCATGATTAGCCCTACACACACTGGTGCGACTACTGGTGAGTACAATTGGGCCTTGAGTACGCTTACGACTGCGGCTGGACACCAGATCAAAGCGATTAACATTGTACAGCCTGCCGGATTCGGCACCTCAGTTTGTTACTTTATCCCAAATTCAACCGATTACACCGTAGGTTCTGAACTGGTGGTGTATTTCGGTTCTGATTTGACTTGCTTGCCACTTAGAATAGTCAGTACGGCCATTTACGGTAATCGGACGTACTTTGTCAAGCCGGGTGAATATGTACGCCTTACAGCTATCGCTGGCAACAAATGGGTAGTGGAATCAATCAAGCCTGGGGCTGGAAATGGCATTACACTGGACGTAAATGGAAATGTAGCGGTAAATCCAGGAGCTGGACTTGATTTTGGATCTGGTCAAGAGTTAAAAATTGCAGATTCGATGCTCACTCCATGGACTACGATTGGAGGACTCCTAGCTGGTGGTGCTTTCGCTTTTCAAGGTGGCGGCTACGAAAAAATTGGAAACAAAGTAACGGTTCACGCCTACATTGTCTATTCCGAGGGTCCCGACGGCGTGGCTGGCGCTATTTTCAATTTGACAGCTGCATTGCCACGTCCCATTATCCCCGCTGGTCTCGTTGCTGTTTCAAGCCATGATTTAAGCAGCACAACGGGCTTGCAGAGCCACGAGTGCGTTTTGCTTCAGGAAAGTACCGACGCGTCTAAATTGGAGCTTAAGCTGGGTGCAGACCTCGTTCTTGGTGATTTTATTTATTTTACGGGTACCTACATTTCGGCATCCTAATGTATCAGCAATTCACGGATGAAAAAGGCCACATCTCAATTACTTTGTGCGCACCGATCCATTTCTTTACACACAAAGGATGGTTTGTGGTGCCGTCTAAATTCAGGCTAGACGAGAATATAGATCGTTTTACAAAGCATGGTTACGTCACTGAATTTATCCTCCATAGGTTCTTTTACCGCACTCAGCGAGTGAAAAAAGATTTTGCAGACAAACTAATTTATGAACTGATGAATGAGAAAGGGCTCAAAGTTCGTTCAAAATTATTTTATGCTAAATCAAAGATTTTAGGTTGGATTGAGTGGAAAAAGAATAAAAAATTGCTCACCAAATGAAAAATAGTTATATTGTTGTACAAAGTAATCGAGGGCATTCCTCGTAAATAAATGATAATTACTGGAGAAAACATGAAAAAAGAAGATCTGATCTCGCTCGGTATTTCTGATGAACAGGCCGAAAAAATCCTCACATTACACACAAATTCTGTGAAAGATTTTATTCCAAAGGCTCGTTTTGATGAGGTAAACACAGCGAAGAACGAACTCAAGACACAGATAGACGGGCTTAACAAGCAGATCACAGAACTTGGAAAGCTCGCCCCTGAGAATGAATCTTTGAAAGCTAAGGTAACAGAAATCACCGAAGCGCAAGAGAAAATTGCGTCCGATTACAAACAAAAGATCCAGGACGTTCGATCCGAAGCCATAATTGCAGCCTCGAAGGCTAAAAACTCGAAAGCAGTACGCGCAGTGATCGACTGGGAAAAAGTGACTTGGGACGACGACGGAAATCCGAAGGGACTTTCGGAACAGATCGAAGAATTTAAGAAGGGCGATAACGCTTTTCTTTTTGAGCAAGAAACAAAACCTGCGGCCCCAGCGGCACCCGTTGCTCCAGTCTTTCGCGGAGCGGCTCTGGTAACCTCTCACGGGACGCAGCCACAACTCCCAGCGACTACCTACGAGTCCATCAAAGCGGCTCAGGAAGCGGCAGGAAAAAAGTAATTATCAAAGGATTTTATCATGACTGCAAAAGCAAAATTTGACAGTAAAGATTTTAACAGCGAGGCTTTTGGAGTTTACTCCGGCCTCGTTGCCCCCGACCTCACAAAGAACGAACTCATTGCCAGCGCGGCATTTGCGCCTTCGCAAGAAGTGCGTGACGCGTTCTCCGCAACTTCTGGAACGTTTTTTGCGTCAATCCCGATGCACGGCGTTCTCGCGGGCGAGCCGGACAACTACGACGGTGCCACCGACATCACTACCGACACTTTGGCTTCCATGTCCCAAGACGTAACGGTCTTTGGCCGTATGCATGGCTGGACAGAACGTGATTTTACATTCGACATCACGAGTGGAGTCGATTTCATTTCCCAGGTGGCCCAACAGGTCGTAAAATTCTGGACAAAGCAAAAACAAGCTACTGTTATTTCGATCCTCAATGGCATTTTCTCGATGGCTTCGGGAAAGGGCCTCGAATTCGTAAACTCGCACACCCTGGACATTTCTGAAGCCACTGGTACCGTTGATGGCTTTGCGGCAAACAAAGTAAACGTTTCTTCTCTCAACACCGTAGCTCAAAAGGCTTGTGGTGACAACATGAAGAATGTTACTTTGTGCGTAATGCACAGTGCCGTTTCGGCGCATTTGGAAAGTCTCAAGCTACTCACATTCTTGAAATACACTGATGCCACTGGAATCGAAAAGCCTTTGCCAATCGGCTATTGGAATGGTCGTTTGGTTTTGGTGGACGACGGAATGCCCGCCGAATACGTTGCCGCTCATGGCACCGTAGCCGCCG
>JALOCC010000075.1 GCA_023227945.1 Candidatus Omnitrophota bacterium | reverse complement strand
ATTATTTCTGCCACCTGTCTTGTGAAGGCTTTTTGTCAGCGACTTCTCCGGAGTTTCCTTTGTTATTTCGGAAAAATCAGCATTAACCTTAAATCTTTGCGTTTGAGTTATTGGCCTAAAAGTTTTAATGCCCATGTTCTAACCTAATTTGATTTCAAAACCTTTTTTTAAAGTTATAACCGCTTTTTTCCAGTTGCTGGTTCTGCCGGGTTGGTTGTACCTTACCCGTTTAATTTTACCCTTAACAACGGATGTATTTATCTTAAGAACCTTTACTTTATATATTTTTTCAACTGCCTTTTTTATTTCGATAACGTTTGCGTTATTATCAACTACAAAAACATATTTACCAAACGCAGCATCTTTGCTTGCTTTCTCGCTGATAAGGGGGTATTTTAAAATTGAATAAATACTAGTTACTTCAGCCATTTCTTAACCCTCGCCATAACTACCTCTAATGCATCTTTGGTAAAAATTATTTTTTTACAATCAAGAGCATAGTAGGTATTTAAGCTGGCTGCCGCATCAACCATTACGTTAGGCAAGTTACGGCAGGACAATTTTAAATTTTTATCCAAACTTCCCACTACAAACCTTATCCTTAAATCGTCAAGTTTAAGTTTTTTTACTATTCCGAAAACTTCTTTGGTTTTTGGCGAATTTATTTTTAAACCTTCTAAAATAATCATTTCTTTATCCTGTAGTTTTGAGTTAAGAGCGCTTTTTAGGGCGAGTATTTTCATTCTGTTTGGAAGATCTTTGCGAAAACTATGCGGTTTAGGGCCAAACGTTATTCCGCCTTTACGCCAAAGCGGCGAACGTGTGGAGCCAACACGCGCCCTGCCTGTTCCTTTCTGCCTCCAGGGTTTTCTGCCACCGCCAGAAACTTCTCCTCTTGTTTTAGTTGAAGCAAGGCCCATTCTTTGATTAGCTAAATGAGCTACAACCGCCTGATGCATAAGGCTGTTTCTGATTTTTCCGTCAAATACGGAAGAATCCAGCTCAAGTTTAGCGACTTCTTTACCTTGTGTATTTAATACGCTTATATTCACCCAGCCCCTCCATTCAAAATTTGGCTAGTCTATAATTTATTTTTCTTACCTTGGTATCAAACAACCCTTACCTCTCCGATGAATTTCTTATGCGTTTTCGGAAGGGCGGGGTTCATATTATGCCTTCTCAACTGCAACTACCGAGCCTTTTCCCCCCGGTATGGAGCCTGCCACAAAAAGCAATTGTTTTTCTTTGTCAATTTTTACAACTTTAAGCTGCTTAACTACTCTGATATCTACCCCCATATGTCCCGGCATATGATGGCCTCTTACAACTCTTCCGGGATCGGTATTCGCACCATTTGAACCAATGCGCCTATGCGTCATTGAACCATGCGCACCAGGGCCTCCATGCCAGCCGTGGCGCTTAATTCCTCCGGCAAAACCTCTTCCTTTTGTGATGCCATGGATATTTACAATGTCACCCTCGTTAAACATTTCTATGCCGACTTCCGGCTTTGCCTTTACTTCGGTAGCCGCGGCTTCGGCCGAGGGTATAGACGCGGACGCGGGAGCTTCCTGTGGTTTCTTTACATCTTTATCGATTGCAACTTCACGGATAAGCTTATACGGTGTTACTCCGAGTTTCTTAAAATATCCAAGAACCGGTTTCTTTATGTATTTTTGCCGGTGTTCCGGCCATTTAAAGCAGCCAATCCTTGCAACGTCGCCCTTTGCATATTTGATTTCTTCCAATATGCAAACCGGTTCTACCTCGATAAGCGTAACGCCGATTAAAGCACCGTCGCTACCGAAAATCTGCGTCATTCCCAATTTTTTGCCAAAAATTTCCCTAATCATTTTTATGCTTTTTTTGTTCACAGATCCGTGCAGACTATTAAAAGTGGCGAGTAGCGAGACGGACGTAGAAGAATTAAGCTTTCTTTCTACTTTATCCCTATCTGCGTATCTTGCGCCTTCTATCTGCGTTACTACTTCAAACTTCTTGTTTTATCTCAACGTTTACACCGGACGGCAAATTCAGTTTTCGTAAAGCATCTATCGTCTTGGGTGTCGGGTCGTCCAGGTCAATTATTCTTTTGTGAACCGCCATCTGAAACTGCTCTCGTGACTTTTTATCGATGTTGGTTGAACGATTCACTGTATAAATCTTCTTGTGGGTTGGAAGCGGTATCGGACCATTTACCTTGGCTCCGGTACGCATTGCCACTTCCACTATTTCATGAGTAGACTGATCCAGGATGCGATGATCAAACGCTTTAAGTTTTATTCTTAATTTAAGCATATTTCATGTTTCACAGAACCAGGATGCCTGCCTAAGGCTAAACTTACTTAAGCAATAATCTGAGTAACTACTCCAGCTCCTACTGTTCTACCGCCTTCACGGATAGCAAATCTTGATTCCTTTTCAATTGCCACAGGCTGAATAAGCTCAATCTCAAGCTCTGCAGTATCCCCTGGCATAACCATTTCAACTCCCGCAGGTAGAGTTACAGAACCGGTTACATCTGTGGTTCTAAAATAAAATTGCGGCCTGTATCCTGCAAAAAACGGCGTATGCCTTCCGCCTTCTTCTTTCTTTAACGAATATATCTGAGCTTTGAACTTCGTGTGCGGAGTAATTGAGCCTGGCTTTGCCAAAACCATTCCACGTTCAATGTCGGTCTTTTCAACGCCTCTTAAAAGTAAGCCTACGTTATCACCGGCTAAGCCTTCATCGAGCTCTTTTCTAAACATTTCTACACCCGTAACAATTGTCTTTTTTGTTTCCGGCTTAAGGCCGATCATTTCAATTTCATCGTTTACTTTAACTTTTCCTCTTTCAATTCTTCCGGTTGCAACTGTTCCTCTTCCGGAAATCGAAAAAACATCTTCTACAGCCATAAGAAACGGCTTGTCTATTTCTCTTTTCGGAGCAGGAATAAAATCATCAACTGCTTTTAAGAGATCAAGTATTGGCTTACAATTCGGGCACTCTGCTTTTCCACAACCGCAGGCAAGCGCTTTTGTCGCTGAACCTTTTATTATAGGAGTTTCTTTGCCGGGAAATTCATACTTGGCCAGTAGGTCTCTTACTTCAACTTCAACGAGTTCAACAAGTTCAGGATCATCCATTAAATCTACCTTGTTGATAAATACTACAATTGCCGGAACGTTAACTTGCCTTGCCAAAAGTATATGTTCTCTGGTTTGAGGCATTGGCCCGTCAACTGCAGAAACAACAAGTATAGCACCGTCCATTTGAGCGGCGCCAGTAATCATATTCTTAATGTAATCATGATGACCGGGACAATCTATGTGTGCATAGTGCCTCTTATCTGTTTCATACTCAACGTGCGAAATGGCTATTGTCAAAATTTTCGTTTCATCACGCCTGCCTTGCGACTCGGAAGCTTTCGCCACCTGGTCATAAGATATAAACGTAGCCATACCTCTTCCTGCAGATACTTTCGTAATCGCTGAGGTAAGAGTTGTCTTTCCATGGTCAACGTGACCTATTGTTCCCACGTTAACATGAGGTTTGCTTCTTACAAATTTTTCCTTTGCCATCTGGCCACCTCCTTTTCGTACTAAGCCATTATCTTCATAATAAGTTTAATAATCAAAATTATACCCCTAGTATTTTTATCAACAAAGTTTCGGGAACTTTCTCGTAATATGAAGGTTCTATTGTATAAGAAGCTCGGCCTTGTGTCAAGTTTCTTAATACATCAGCATAGTTAAATACTTCAACCAATGGAACTTCGGCTTTTATAATTTTTAGGTTCTTTCGTTCGGCAACAGACGTAATTTTTGCGCGGCGCGTATTTAAATCTCCGATGACCTGGCTAAGATATTCATTTGGAGTAATTGCTTCAAGCTCCATAACCGGCTCTAAAAGTATGGGCGCTGCGCGCCTTAAACCGTCCTTTAAAGCCATTTCTGCGGCAATTTTAAAAGCAAGCTCAGATGAATCGACTGCGTGGGATGAACCGTCCATCAAAGTAACTTTAACATCAACAACCGGGTAGCCTCCAAGCACTCCGCTCGTAATTGCCTCAAGTACGCCACCCTCAACCGAAGGTATAAATTCTTTAGGTATAGCTCCGCCTTTTATTTTATTTTCGAAAACAATTCCTTTTCCTTTTTCCTGGGGTTCAATCAACAAAACCACATGGCCATATTGGCCGTGCCCGCCGGTCTGCTGGATGAATTTGCCCACCGCCTCAACTTTTCGCGTAATCGTTTCTTTATAGGCAACCTGGGGCCTGCCGATTTTTGCTTTTACGTTAAATTCGCGAAGCAGCCTGTCTACCATTATCTCCAAATGTAATTGCCCCATTCCGGAAATTACATTTTGTCCCGTTTCTTTGTTATAGAGAACCCTAAAAGACGGGTCTTCGTCTTCAAGTTTCTGTAAGCCAACAAATAACTTTTCCTGGTCTGCCTGAGTTTTTGGTTCAATCGCAACCGAAACTACCGGCTCAGGAAATTTTATCGCTTCCATAATTATAGGGTACTTTTCGCTGCAAAGAGTGTCTCCGGTTGTAGTTTCTTTTAAACCCACAAGACAAACTATATCGCCGGCTTTGGCTTCGTTTATTATTTCCTGTTTATTCGCATGCATACGTAAAATTTTTGAGACTTTTTCCTTCTCGCGTTTTGTCGAATTATAGACTATTGAGTTTGCTGCAATTTTTCCCGAATAAATACGTGTATAAAATAATTTACCGACGAAAGAATCTGTAAATACTTTGAAATTCAAAGCGCATAATGGGCTTGACGGCGAAACTTCTATGGTCTCATAATCCTTTCCATCAACGCTAAACCCCCTTACAGTTCCTAAATCTTTCGGGGAAGGAAGGTAGTTGCAAACCGCATCAATCAGTAATTGCACTCCCTTGTTTTTTAATGACGAGCCGCATAAAACAGGAACAAGCTTATTCGCTAATACGTAATGTCTTATCTTGGAAACCATTAACTCTTCTTTGATTTTCTCTCCGGAAATTACCGTTTGCATAATCTCATCATCCAGCTCTGCCAGTTTTTCTATAAGGTTATCTTTGTATTCGGAGGCTGAATCTTTATAGTTTTCCGGAATCTCTTTATAGACTACTTTTTCTCCGGCCTCTCCTTCGAAATATGCCGCTTTATTTTTTATTAAATCAATTACGCCCACAAATTCATCACTGTCATATATCGGCAGCTGCACAGGTACATTCAAAGTGACTAATTTTGAATCCATCTCGGAAAGCACACTAAAGAAGTCCGCGCCGCTTCTATCCAGTTTATTTATAAAGGCAATTCTTGCAACATGATATTTATCCGCCTGATGCCACACAGTTTCGCTCTGCGGCTCAACTCCGCCAACGGCGCAAAAAATAACTACAACCCCATCCAACACTTTAAGTGAACGCTCAACTTCCACGGTAAAATCAATATGGCCGGGAGTATCAATAATATTTATATGATAATTATTCCAATTACAATAGGTAGCCGCGCTGGTTATGGTAATTCCGCGTTCACGTTCCTGAACCATCCAGTCGGTCGTAGTTGTTCCTTCGTCAACCTCGCCGATTTTATAAATCTTTCCGGCGTAAAAGAGAATCCGTTCGGTAGTTGTAGTTTTACCGGCATCAATATGCGCTACTATTCCGATATTTCTTATTGTGTTTAAATTTTCTTTCATATCTGCTTTAACAATCTTATTGATTTTATTCTTCTCTGTGTATATCTCAGTTGTCATCTCTATAATTCTTAAAAGTCTTTGGTCTTTTGTCTTTAGTCTGTTTTGTTACCATTTAAAATGCGCAAATGCCTTATTAGCCTCTGCCATCTTGTGCATATCTTCTTTCTTCTTGATTACCGAACCTTCATTCTTGAAAGCAGAAAGAACTTCATCGGCTATTTTATTTTCCATTGATCTGCCTTTTTTGCTGCGGGCGCAATCACGTAGCCAACGTAGAGCTGTAGAGATTCCTCTTTCCTGGGTGACTTCCATAGGAACCTGGTATGTTGCTCCACCAATTCTTCTCGGGCGCACTTCTAATCGTGGACGGGCATTTTCCAAGGCCGCGAAAAATACTTTCAAAGAATCCTCTTTAATTTTTTCGCCGATTAAATCCAATGCTCCATAAACCATACCCTGCGCCTTGGTTTTTTTACCATCCTGCATTATTATATTAATAAGCTGGCCAACGACGGTTGACTTATATTTTGGATCAACCTGAATTTGTCTTTTAGGCG
>JALOCC010000074.1 GCA_023227945.1 Candidatus Omnitrophota bacterium | reverse complement strand
CGGGATGAAGATTCCTAATTTGTTTTTTGACAAATGGGGTTGTGATGTAGTAGTTGATTGTATTGGGGAATACTACTTATTGGTTAAAAGAATTGGTTATGATGCCACTTTTAATCGAGTAACGCATCCCTGTTATCTTCTCCGTCTAGACATCGGAGTCCCGACAATTGTAGATGAATTTTAAATAGGATTAATCCATGAAAGGCATATCTATTCGTAGGCAACAGAAACGTAAGTTTTTCAAGAAGGCTTTGCGGATTGAAAAATCTAAGTTCGGATCCGATGAAATGTCAAAAGAAGAACAGGAACAATTCGCCCATAGGATTGAGGATAACAGGGCAAAGTGCAGTTGTCAAATGTGCAGGAATCCAAGACATAGCAATTTCTATAAAGGTGACGGTAAACTGACGATGCAGGAAATCCTTGAAAAGGAGAAATTGGAAGATGGAAACTTGGATCAAGATTGAAGACTGTAAACATGGCGGAGTATATGAAGTTGATGCTAGAAATTTTAGTCTTGCCGCCTATAATTCAGAAATCAAGTCGTTTATCGGCATCAGATATAAATTCGGTTCTACTTTTCTAGACGAAGAAGAACATTGGGATATAGGGGCTCCGCACGGAACCGTAAAACCTATTAGATTCATTCAGATGCTTCCTGAAGGACTTCCACCTGTTGAAATCATTAAGAAAGAAGATTCGAGAACCGGGGAAGAAATACGCTATATCAAAGGAGAAGGAACAATAGGTTCGTATGTTGACAAGAATGGTGAGGTTGTCGATTTCAAATATGTGAAACATGTGGCCAATACCGCACTTTTCAATTTCTTGAAAAACTTTAAGCCCTAACTTGACAGACTAGTTTTGTTATGGTAATGTATCGGTATTGAAAGTGAAGAAGGTACAAAATTATATGGAAAATAAAGAATTAAGTCCTGAATTGGCAAATAAGGTGTATGACATTCTTGTAGAAGAATGCTGGGCATCTGAATCTTTGCGGAATGCTTTTGTTTGCACAGAAACAACGGAAGTCTGTACCGAATATCGTTTCTGTGGTAATCTTGGTTTTGGAGGAAAGTTCTGGAACACCAACGACAAGCTTTATGTAAACTACTATCCAGAAGATGAAACTCCCCAAAGGGACAAAATGATGGATGCCGCCAATAAGAGGCTTTCCAAATTGGTGGAGGAAACGAAGATCACGTTGCAGATGCCAGTTGAGGCAGCCGAGAGGCTGTTGGAAGGCTGGCAGGATAAAGACCCCGTTCTCTTGGACATGTTAAAAGGATTCGACGTGAAGGAGATTACAAGGCATGAAGGTTGATTATGTCGCATTCATTCAGGGCGCGCATGACGCCAGAGATAAGGGTGATCTAAGTCAGGAATCACACTTCCTGGTTCAAGACACTCTTTACCCATTTAAGAAGACAAGCGAGTGCGGAAGGACTTATATCGAATATGAAGATCTTCTCATTGCTCTTTCAAAGATTAATCTTGATTGGTTGGAAGCCGCTCGACTTTGGGGATTTCTTGGTAGAAGCATGTTTTCCGGAATTTTTGTTGGAAGAAACCTTTAAAGCGGAAGTGGGATAAATATGGGACAAGAACCTAGAGAACCTAGAGAACCTAGATGGGAATATGATTGCTTCCATTGCAAACTGTCTTGGTGTTGCGGCCCAAGCTGTGCTTGTTCCCCTAAAAATAAGCCGAATCCGGAACGCCGTGTTTATTCCGTTTGGTTAAAGGGACATGCTGGAGTAGCTTCTCCAAAGTACGAAGACAGTCCCATTCGTGGGCTAGGCGCAGAAGTAAAGCCATCCGTTGTCAAGAAGGGAATGCAGATTGAATTTCGTTTGTGCGGAAAGACCTTGAAATCAAGGCGTTGAAGCAAGGATTTAAGAGCATCTAACAACTGGATCAACTTGACAACACTTACGCGTTGCGAGTTAAGCAAATGTTTAGGACGACGGACAGTCGCATATCGGCTGCGCCAATACGCGGACAATCCGCGAAAGGAGAAAGAGGATGCTTGTTAAGGACTTGATAGAAAAACTAGTAGAGTATAACCAGAACGCGGAAGTCAAAGTTGTTGCGCACAACACCATGATCGATTTTGATATAACCGTTGGTACTTCCGAAGGATGTGAAAAAGAAACTTGTGATACTGTTTTTCTTGACTCGTATTTGTTTCAAGGAGAACCTGAAAAGAGTTACTAACAACTGCTTCAACTCGACTCGCGGTAGCTCGCGAGTTAAGCAAATGTTTTAGAATTCTTTCAAAACTATGGAAACACTAAAAACACTCGCGCCATTCATATCTCTCGCACTCCTGTCGTCGTTCCTCTTTTGGGCGCGTCGCGGCGGCGGGGGAACGCTTGGAAAGAAAATTCGTAATTCGGACAGATGGGCTCTTGAAGACGCCATCGCAGAAAAGAAGCAAGAACTAGAGGAACTAGAATCTCTACGTGGAAAGTATCCACTTTCGTCATAACACGGGAAACAAAGAATTATACAGAAAGGTTTAATGAAATGATTGATAAAGATAGCCTCGGTGACAGAATAAAATCATTTGAGGCAGCAACAGAAATAAGTCTAATGAAGGGTCTTCCTGTCGTTGCCCGTATCGACGGCAGGAGCTTCCACACTTTTACCAGAGGAATGAAACGACCCTATGATGAAGAAATGTCTAAGATGATGATTGAAACTGCAAGACGACTTGCTATTGAAACCAATCCTGTCATTTCCTATACACAAAGTGATGAAATTACTCTGATTTGGTATGCGGAAGGAACCTCTCAGATTTGGTTTAACGGTAGGCACAGCAAAATGGTTTCCAATCTCGCAAGTCTAGCGACTCTGTATTTCTATCAGGCTTGCAGGATTCATAAGCCAGACTACTGCGTGAAGAACCCCAGTTTTGATTGTCGCGTTTTTGGAGTCCCTTCGAAACAGGAGGCTTGCAACGCACTGATTTGGAGAGAACAGGACGCGACGAAGAACGCCGTTTCTATGGCGGCAAGGGCGTATTATAGCGACAAGGAATGTCACGGGAAGATAGGTAGGGAAAAACAGGAAATGCTTTTCTTGAAAGGTATCAATTTTAATGATTATCCTCGTTTCTTCAGAAGAGGAACTCTTATTGCACCTGTTACAAAGACGTATGGACGGGATGCGCTAGATCTTTCGAAGATAGGTGACAAGCACCCAGCGAAGAATGATCCGAACTTCACCTTTCAAAGGACGGAATGGGAAGAAGTTGATTGGCCGATTTTAACAAAAATCACCAATCTTGTAGATGTGATTTTCGACAGGCACGAAATCAAAACCAAGGAATAAAATGAAAGAAACAATGAAAAAAACAATTGTGTCCTGTATTTGTTATGCTGGATTAATGGCGAGTGCTGCGGCTATGTCGTTCGGTGTTTCTCGTTGGGTGAGAATATCGTTTTCAGACAAACCAGAACCGACTTTACCCATAACATACAAATTGCAACAAAACCAGTTCGGGGAATACAAAGTCGTTTGCCGTTGCGGGCCTGAAGTCGCGTACGGATACAGTGATAAGAAATACACAATTCGGATTGCTGTCAGAGACTGGGAAACCCACAGAAAACAACATGAAATTTGGAAGGACTGCAATTGAAAACTAATTATGATTACATGCGCCCCACAGATAGACGAAAGAAAATTGATTCTGATTTTGTTTTTGCCGTGTTGAGGGAAACCCAGGGTACAACTTACAACGAAATGTTTAACCCTTTTGAAATAGGGTCTCTTAGACATGCGCGCTTTGAACGTTATTATAACAGAGAACAGAAGAAATGGCTTGACACGGAAGCACGGTTCGAAGACCTTGCTGATGTCTATGGCGAATTCCGTCCCGATAAGTTGGGAATGATCCCGGAAAGAAAAGACTTTCAAAGCCTTACAGAAGAAGAAAAGAAAGCCGTTATCAACCGTGTGATTGCAGAATCTGGAATTTTTGAATAGACCATATTGACAACACCAAAGGTTTTTGGTAATGTATCGGTATTGAAACAAACAATAGGGATTAGCCCTAGAAGAAGGAATACCGATATGAAAAAGATTCAGCCCCGCATCATCGTCAGTCATGAGTATGTTTCTTTGGTTCTGAACAAGCGCCGTCTGACCTGTAGTTATGGTGGCGTCAAGGCCGGTAGCGGTATCCCTGATGCTGTTTTTAACAAGTGGTCTAAGGCTCTTTTCAATTTTGATCCCGACACTTTGAAGGAACTCGGTATTAATCCTGAAGGCGCGAAAGTTCTTCCTATTATTGAAGCCTTCGCTAAGAACATCGATACGATTTGGCCTGAGTGGAATGCTGAAATTATTCTTCCTAAGGTTGACGAAACAGTGAAGGTTAATATGGGTAAGCGTCGTGGAATCGTTGAAGCCAAGGTTATGGGTGTTAGGACGAACTATGTAAATTGCCTGTTTGCAGACGGCAAGCGGATTGGCATCCACTTCGATATGATTGTCAAGTAATCTACAGAACCCTATTGACAAGTCCTTACGAAAACGATAATCTATCTTCATTCAAGGAAAGGAATTTTCTATGTACAAAGGTAAAGTCGGAAGTCAGAACAAAGTTCTTCGTGGTGAAACGGATATCAATCCCGGAGACACTTTCTACGTTGAAGGTGATAGCACTGGTCGTTTCATGGCCTTGCGATACACGCCGCTTCCCAATGGGAGTAAGGAGCCAGCTTATAAGAACTTCGCGGTTCTCCATGTTGGGCAGGTTGCGAAGTGTGTTCAAGCCGCTGAAACCAATACCGTTATTCCTTGGGTGAAGTAAAATGAAACTTAGACTTAAAATCTTTTCTACAGATGCAAGGCAATCCGATACTGTCGTAACTGATATTATTGACTGTCTTGCAAAGATTGGCATGAAAAACGCTATTATCGGCCCCATTCCTCTTCCAGTAAGACATTCCGGAAAGGGCAAAAGAGGAATTGTCGCTAATTTTATTCCGGTCTATTCAAGAATTCTTGATGTAGATGTCGGCAATATCGCTAATCTAGAAAAGAAGTCTGAAATGTTCAGGGCATTTAGCAATCTTGCCGTTTCAAACAACGTCGGGATTGAAATGAAGGAAGTAGAATGAAAGACAGGAATGAACTTCTTGAAGAAATGGCACATCCGAAATCCGAACGTGTTTTAAGAATTCAGATGGTTCTTAAGGCGACTGGATGTCCATTAGAATATCTTGAAGAATCCACTCTTGAACTTCTTGAAGAAGAAGAAATGGAAGAACGTTATGAAGTATAAATCTTGTGCTCAGTGGAATAATGCCGAAACCGGAGTTGGTTATAGTGAAGATTTTCATGCTTCTCCAGAAGCCGCAGAATCTGTTTGTCGGATGTTAAAGAACCAGGGTTTCGGTGGACAGGGGAAATTCTTCCCTATCTGGACTTGGACGAAACCATTTACAGAAGAGTAAACAAGAATCTATTTACAACTGAAAGGAAAACAATAATGGGACAGGCTAAAAATCGTGGAAACATAGACATTCGTATCCAGCAGGCGAAGGATAAACAAGCTAAGCTTCAAGCTGAAACGTTGGCAATGGAAGAGGAAGCTAAACGTAAGGCTCAGGAATGGTGGGCAGGTCTTTCCTCGGAAGACCGGAAGAAGGAAATCGCAAAAGAAAAGAAGCGTTTTGAATTCCAGAAGATGCTTGGCATCATTATGCACCCTCCTCTTCTTTTTAAGGATGTCTGAAAGGAAGTGAATAATGCCAACAACTGAAATGATTTTGGGTGCCAAATATGTACACGACAAATTCAATGATGTTATGAAAATTGAATCGGCAAGTACGGAAGAGCTTGATGATTGGGTTACTATGATAAGTCCAGAAGATTTTTCTAAACGAGGATTTGTAAGGACGTGGAGAGGGACTTGTAAGGACTTCCATAAACAATGGACAATGTTGAATCAGGAGTAATATGGAAACTGAAATTTTTACGATTACTTTGCCGCCTTGGGCAAAAGGAAATGCTGACGGAGATTATACAAAAGTAGGGGCTTTGCTTCCTACCCGTAACGGAAATTTTGTCGGTAATGCCGTTTTAGTTTCGGTTTTAGGAGGAAATAACCTTTCATATCAAATCATTACAGATGCAGGCAATAAAACGACAATGACTCTTGATGAATTGAAGGAATGTTTTCATCCTCCTATGTACATCGTGGATATAAATGATTGTCCTGCTTTCTGGGCATATCGACACAAGAACAATATCGGG
>JALOCC010000073.1 GCA_023227945.1 Candidatus Omnitrophota bacterium | reverse complement strand
AGAACTCCCTGTCTTCCCGCAAGAAACCCATTCTAAAATCTTGATGATTTTGTTCTTAGATATCTCTTTTTTTCTGTTTACGGCGAAACATTCATTACGAATATCTGAATCCATGCAGACTCCAATTGCATAATTGGTAAGTATTCCAGAATATTCTTCGGCGGTTTTTGCTTTAAACAATCTTTCAATCGATTTAGATAATATTTCTGTCATTTCAATCCTGCAATTGTTACTGCCATGTTTTTGCCGTCAAATTCCGTACGCTGTTCTGCTTTGGCTACATCTAGTAGGCTTGCGACAATGGTATCAAATACGTTTTTTCCTAAATCAGTATGCTGAAGATCCCTTCCCTTGAAACGCATCGTTATTCTTACCTTATGCCCGTCTCTTAGAAATTCCTTGATTTGACGGGTTTTGGTCTTGATATCATTGCTTTCTACATTTGGGCTGAACTGCACTTCCTTGATAGTCGCCTGCTTGCTCAGTTTCTTTTGTTCCTTTTCCCGTTTTTGCTGTTCATAACAGAATTTTCCGTAATCGATAATCCTACAAACAGGAGGTCTTTGGTCTTCGTTTATTTCAACCAAATCTTTACCGGCGTTTATGGCCATTTCCTGTGCCACCTTATTATCTACAATACCGATCATTTCTCCGTTTTCCCCGATAAGACGGACTTGAGGCATACGGATTTGCATATTGAGTCTCATTACTTTCTGGTTATTCCCTTCATTTCCTTATTTCTTTCCGCTTTTTAGGAAAGACATATCTTAAAATAGATTCAAGAGATATCTTTTTTAGTTTGTGGAAAAAGTTATTTCTTTCCCGTGATGCACAATTTCTTGAAATCTTGCTTTTTTAAGAAGGTATTTTGATACCTTCTTCATCGTTTCATAACTGTATTCGTTAGATTTGGGGTCAAAAGAACGCATTAGACTTTGATTACTGATATACTTTCTGTGTATAAACTCAGAGGATGAAGATCTCATCTTATTGTGTCGCAGCTTTGTCGTTAACTTAATTAAATAGTCTTGATAAATTTTAGGTGTGACAAATTCTTCAAATCGGAGTAAAATATCGAAATAGGTTTCTTTAAAATCTTCCCAGTGTTTGGTTTCTGTATGAAGGTAGACGAAGAGTTCTTTGTTGCTGTCAACGGAATAACCGATGAAATAGCACAGACCTTTTTTTTCACGAATGTTTTCCCAAAGAGGAGAAAAGAACCCATCAGACAACAAATTCACGAAAAATTTCAAACTAAGTTCACTAAAACCGCAGTCTTTCCTTTTAATTTCAGAAATTAGAATTTGGTAATCAGACTGCCTTTTCACTTCTGAAACGATTGTCTTATTTGTGAATCTCGCTTCCAAAGCTTTTCGCTTTGAACAAGGGACACTAGTTTCTATTGTTTTACAGAGGGAAGAATATGCCTTTTTTATGTTTTTCCCGCCAGCGAAAATGACAGATACCGGTTTAGAAAAATGTTCCACGTAGAACTTTTGGAACTTTTTATAGGTAATAGATTCAATATCTTCACGTCTTCCTATAGGTCCGTCATACCTGAAAATTTCTCTACTTGTGGCCATCTGGATAGCATAATCATTGAGGTAAGAATCATACTCTTGTAAAATGATAGACTTTTCTTCTTCAAATTCTTTTTCTGTCGGGACATAGGAAAGACATTCTAAAACATAATTTTTCGCAAATTTGGCGATTTCTAAATCTCCGCTACGGCAATAGAAACAGACACAATCATCATCTGTAAAAGCGTTGGTTTCTATGTTGTAGATGTTGATTGTTTCCATAAAATCCTTTTCCTTCTTACATTTCAAGTGTTCCGCAAGGTGGCTGATCCCACGTAAGCCTTTCCTTTCAAAAAGACCTCCCGCTTCAAAAACGGCAAAAATCGCGCCGAAACCACTTGTTTCTTCTTCGAAAAATACTCCAGATTCCATTGTTTTATTCCTTTTTTGATATTTTTACGCAAAGCTATAGAGGAAATCACATGACAAATTACCGTAAAACGATTATACTTTATCTCTTTTCCCAAATGCTATGTCTTTTTTTGCCTGCTGGGCAACAAGGCGTGTTTGTCACAAAGCAAGATAGGGAATCGATTAGAAATCTTCAGTCTAGAACCAACGATTATGAAAGAGCTATCTTCACCAACGGAACAGAAAACTTTTCCCTTGATGATAATGGAATTTCTGTTTCCAACCTTTCTTTAAAGAATCTTATATTTCCGAACGCTTCAGTCACCAATTTTTTCTGGGGAAAGGAAATAATCGTTGACTCTGAAGGGAAAGGGAATTTTTCCACAATACAAGGTGCCGTCGATTATATAGATGGGATTCACGACACAAATGATAGCATAGAAATCAGCGTTAGGATAGTATCAGGAAATTATTACGAAAATGTTGTTGTCAGAAAGAAAAACATCATTATCCGTGGTGATGACAGAAGAAGCAAACTTTGGGGCAGCCTTACTATAATGGATTCTCCGACGTTCGTTTCTGGGTTGTATATCCGAAGTGTAGACGGGTCAACCCCTGTAACCTATACGAACATAGATTCTTCTTTCCTCGGTAGTTTCCATAACTGCTATATTCTCAACGCAATTAATCTAGACACGAACACCTATTGTTTTTCAGTCGCTAACTGTAATGTTAAAATAAATATTAACAATACGGAAATCTACACTGCGAACAGACATTCAGGAGAAAATGCAAAATCTATCCTGTTTTATATGAATGGCCCTGGGGGCGGCAATTTAGAGGTACATTCTTGCCGGCTCAAAACTTCTTCATTAGACAAAGATAATGATGAAATCCTTGCGATTCTTGACGGGAGTTCCAATATACAGATAGAAAATTCGACATGGATGGCGGTACATGATGCCAATCCATCTATCATTATAAATGATAATTCATGGGTCGGTTGGTATGATAGCGCGTGTATGAACGACAAGGATTTAGACAGACACATTGTTATCACAGGAACAAGTCCGAATAAAATATGGTATTATCAGAAACAAGTAGGAAGTCTAAAAATTACAGGGAATCTGAGATTAGGTAACGAAGATTCTCCTATTCAGCTTTTCAGCGACGGAACCAACACTTTTCAAGTGGATGTGGATTCCGTGACGAACAAGTTTCTTACGGCGACTAACGGTGGTCTTACAAATGAAAACGACAATATCGCTCTTTCCGCCCTTTCTCTTTTCGCGGATACCAATAGGATTGAAACTTTGTGGTCGAAAGACAGAACTGAATTCCGTGACGCGACGGGTGGAGTTTGGAGAATTTATACCGTTATTTCCAATGAATTTCCTGTCGTCATAACACAGCATTATGATTCCGTCACTCTTGATTCCACATTAACCAATTATCTTAAACAAACGGAACTTTCAGAAGAAATAAGAAACATCATTTCTGGATTTGGATACCTTACGAACAATCACGAAAATGTCACTTTAGGCGGAGTGGGATTGGGAACCTATGAAAAAAATTCCTTAGCGGCAAGTAATTTATTCCTTTCCGGAACGGCTATCATCTCTAATAAAATGTCAATAGGTGGAACTGAAACGGATTCGGCGACACTTACAGTAAATGATTCTACAGGATCAGGAAATATAAGAATCGGTTCTTTCGGTGTCGGAAGCGGATATTTCATGGAGATAATAGACAATTACATAAACCTTGGCTCAGGATATTCCGGATTCTCTGGATCTTTGAAACTCAATAAAAACGGCTGGACAGAGACTTCATATCTCTATACGGATCGCATAGGAATAAATACAAATTCCCCTTATGAAGCACTGCATATAAACGGGAATACCTTGGTCGAAAGCAATATAACGGTTATGGGAACAGGGGAAATCGGAGGGACAGTACTCCGTGAAACCGGTGGTTATGCTATTGAAACGACACAAGACGGAGACAGCAGA
Organism: Candidatus Omnitrophota bacterium; assembly: GCA_023227945.1. Classification (GTDB taxonomy): domain Bacteria; phylum Omnitrophota; class Gorgyraeia; order Duberdicusellales; family 4484-171; genus JAJYOP01. The sequence goes on along the minus strand of JALOCC010000073.1, from coordinate 2,581 downwards.
ATGCTATATATTTCAAGAAAAGATTCTTCTGTTATGCCGAAACTTAGAATAGAAGGCTATGAAAACGGCTTGGGAATAATCAACGATCAGTCTTTCACTGGGAAGGCGTCTTTATCTTTGTTTTCCAGTGGAAATATTGATGCTTGGCATTCTCTAACTTTAAACCCAGACGGATATGTCGGAATAGGGCTTTTTTCTCCTACAGAACGTCTGCATGTCCGTGGAAACGCGTTGATAGAATCAAATCTCACTGCTTCTGTTCTTTATTCGACTTCTGGAGATTTGTATCTTCAAGGCTTAAATTTTGGACCAAGGATTATCAACAGTATTACAAACGGACAACAAGGTCCTATCACTTTAGGTGCGGCATCTTTTGGAAATATAGGAGAGGATACAGGATTACGGATACTAGGAACACAAACTGGTGATAATTGGTCAGGTCGTATTATTGCAGGTGGCCCGTCTGTAGTTGTCTTATTAGGTCAATATGGGGACAGAGCTTGGCTAGGAGCACGTACTGCTGATTTAAACAGTTGGGAAAATTTTGAAATTAATCCAGATGGAAATAAAAAAGTATATCTCGGAGCGTATCCATCTCAAGGCCGGCCAATTCTTACGATTGATAATGCTACTGGGGAAACGACTATTAAAGGTGGAACTGTAAGAATTTCTAACGATGGCATAGGGAATGGCGGCAACTTAATTGTTGACTATACTAACACCTCTTCTTATTTCAGCACAACAAATTCTTACGGATTGGGTCCAACTATATCCAATTTTCAGCTAAACATCTTCAGTGACGGAACAAACACATTCCAAAAAGACGTTAACGTAAGAAATTCGATGTTCTTAACAACTGAGAACGGCGGTATTACCAACGGGCAAGATAACGTAGAACTGGGTAATATAACGGCCAACGGAACGAATACCGCTGAAGTCTTACGTTCTGAATCTGGAGATATTTATCTTAGAGGAACGAATTTCGGTTCAAGAATCGCCAACGGAGTTACAAACGAGCAAGACAACGTTGAATTCGGCGCAGTTTCGGTTTCAAATTTTACGAGTATCGGCACTGTTGTTATTACCAACGGTTCTGTCTTCATTCAAGGTGCTGAAAATCGTGAAGGCCATGCCCCTCTTGTCGTTCAGAACACATCTCCCTATTCTGAACCTTGGTCTCAATATGCTCAGGTTTGGCTTACTCCTTCCGGTGACAACCTAGCAAGAATGAGGGTTGACGGTGCCTTCCTTATGAACGGAAGGATTGACGGCACGCACTTCAACGCAGATGGCAGCCAAGGCGCTGGTTTCAATTATTTAGGAGGCCCTGGCTTATCACCACATGGCGGTGTGTTTACTACCCCTACTTGGGAAATAGATTATCCGGCATTAGGAATTATGGATTTTAACACCTACGGGACGAACAGAATAAGAATCGGTGCCGATGGCAATGTTGTAATCAGCAATAATCTGACAGTCGCTGGAACCAATACCGCTTATGAAATCTTTATAAGCAACACCGTACACGCGGAAGATTTCCTTCTTTATGAAGACTCTGGTTTTACCGGGAACATCAACGTAGTCGGCGGAATTTACAAGAATTATGTAGACACAAACACAATTATTCTAATCGATCCTAATATCAGTGTTTATAAGATATCGGTTTCAGAACCTTCAGCGTTCTCAAATAATTTATCAAGACTAGAGATGAATCAAAGGATTGCGGAATGGGAATTATGGATAGATTTCACCACAACAAACGCTCTTTATTCAACTTTCCAAGGGTTTTCTTTCCAACAGCAACCTGATTTTACCGTAACTGGTTGCTATAAATTCGCTTGTAGCACAACAGACGGAATCACTGTGCAGGCAAAACAGTTATATCCGACTATTTATGAACGGGAAACGGCAAAGATTTTAGACATTAATGGAGATGCCTTTTCTGTCGGACACAATTTATTCCTTAAAGATTATTTTAATACAGATACGATTGGTTCAATTACGATTATCGAAGATCCTTCAAAAAAATGGATTTTAGAATTGACTCTTGGCGGAAATTCACTTGGAACAAATTCATTGATTTGGGGATTGGGCGTCTTTCGACCTGGTTTTGGATATTCAGAATTTAAAACAGTCATAACGCCTAAAGACGAATTAAACCTTCTAAATTATTTAGGAACATATTCTCAACGCAGTTACACAATCACTATCCCTTCTGTGACAGAGATAGAAAACGGCGACAATTTAATCAGGTATGTACATATTTCTGCTTCTAACGCCACAGACAACATCTTTATTCAAAAAGCCGTGATTAAAAAGATGAATGAACTTGAAGAATCAGCCTTCGGCCAAGGTTTGTGACCATAAATTTTGATATCTGATATCTTTGAAAGAGGGGACATTAGATATGATAAAGAAATTGGTTCTTGCCGTTTTCATGGCATTTTCATTAGACGCATATTCAGAAACAAGCATAAAAGAATGGCTTCTGACGCTTAAAGCTAGTTCCGAACAAGCGGCATCCCATATAAATACGGCTTGGAAACATCTTACAAGCGACGAAAAAATAAGAATAGGTAAT
>JALOCC010000072.1 GCA_023227945.1 Candidatus Omnitrophota bacterium | reverse complement strand
CTTTATCCCCAAGCACTTAAAGCTAATAGCGGGCGGTATGCCTTCGGGTGATTTCGTCAACAACCCTCTCGAAGGCTACCGCACGCTCGTTCCAAACAAAATCACCCAAACCCAACCCATAACCAAAAACCCACAAGGGCAGGGCGGGGCAAGAAAGGCAGGAGCATGAAAAGAGGAAGATTAACAAAAGAAGAACAAATACGCAGAATCAAATCATTACTCATCTTTATCTATACTTTCCGATATGCAACACGAAAGCAATTAGAGATGTTTATCCAAGTGGTAATGAATCTATCTTTTACGCGTTGGCTTATAGATTATTCTTTTAGTGAAGGATTTATCAGCGCTTATTATGAGCCTTTATTTAAGACAAAAATCTACTATTTAACCTATAAAGGCAAGGAAATGATCTGCGATCAAACCATGGTTGAGCATTACTATTTTGAGAAAAGTCATGCCGGGTTAAACACCTTTATTCATCACAATAATATGATAGAGACTTTTATGTTTCTTAAAAGCCACCTAGATATTAAAGAATGGGTATGCGAGTGGGACATAAGGAGAGGAAAGGGGGCCGGGGAGAAAATTCCCGATGGTTTAATCATACTTAAGGATGGAATGAATGTTGCTTTGGAAGTAGAAACCCGGTATAAAAAGCTGGGTATTTTAAGGAACTTCGTTAAGAGATACCGCTACGATATCGAAAAGATTTCCAGATATAACTGCGTTTTAATAGTTGCTTCGAGCAGGTTTAATTATGACGGTTTAAGGATGAGGTTGTATAATCTCGCCCCGGAATTTTGCTCAAAATCTTTTATTCTGGCTGATTTGGGGATGCTTGAGCTGGGAATGTGTTTTTACCAGGGGAAATTAATTCACTTGGAAGAAGCAATTGGATTATTAAAAATGGGAGGACAAGGCCATGGACAAGCCCTTTAGTTTAAAAAGACTGTTTATAATTATATTGCTACTGCTTCCGCTTATCTACATCGGGTTTGGCTGGTACATTGGCCTAAACTACGGCAGAAAGGGTGCCATTTTGGGGCCCTTTGATAATATTCCCGTGGTGATGAAGACTAGTCTCTTAGGCTCATCACTTGAGGATATTTCAGGCAGCAAAGCTTTGGTAATGATTGTACCGCCAAAAGAAACCGGTAAATCTAATCAAGATTCAACCTATTTTAAGATAACCGGCTATTTCGAGATTCCTGGAACCTGGAACTTTGATTTTACGCCTTCCGATGCTGATTCTAGTTTTAAGGAGACCTTTACTCTAACTGGAAGCTATTCCCGCGCCATAGCCCATGAGCTAAAGAATCCTAAGCGTAGATTGGGAAGCATGTCAGTAAGCCAGCTTAATGATTTTCTTAAAGTAACCGGCAGTATCAAGGAGATGGAAAAGTTAAAGCCCTATCTTTTTCTTGCAAGGCTGGAAGAGAAGTATCCTTGGGCCTATTCTGACACAGTGCTTTTATCCAAGGCAATGGGAAATATCTTTAAAGATAATATGCTTCCTTACGATATATTAGGTTTGGTAGGTATAGTAATTTTCTTTATCGCTTTAGCGACAAGAGGCTTTTGGTTATGGGGATATTACTTATTTTGGGTATTTGCTTACTGGTTTGGCAGGATTGGATATCACGATATAAATCTAGCCTTTGCTAACGACGGGAATCAGGTAATCCTCTGGAGCTTCTGGAACGGTTTTATAGTCAAGGAAGGCAGGTTGTTTTTACTGATTGCTGCAGGATTATATGTTATTAGTTTTGTGGTTTTGGCTATTGTGTATGTGTTTAAACATATCTTGCCGCGTAAAAAACGCGAGCTTGAGGATTTCTTCAAAATCGACAAAGACACTTTAAAGAGAAAAGAGCTTTCTATCGAGACTGTTGAGTTTAAAAAAGTGCATTACGATATCAATAAGAAGTTAAGCCAGTATAGTAAAACAGATAAGTATTTTTTGGCTGTCTCAGATAATAAACAGGATATTGTTATTGAGGAAAGCACGCTTAACCGCCACCTGCACGTATTGGGACCTACAGGAGGCGGGAAAACCTCTTTAGTCATACTTCCTTTAAGCAGGCAAGCGATAGAAAAAGAAAGGGGCTGTTGTTTTATTGACTTTAAGGGCGATGATGTTTTTAAGAAGTATGTTCAGCAGAGGGCGAAAGAAAAAGGCAAGAAGTTCTATTATTTCAGTATTGACCCTAATGAGCCGTCAGTAGGATATAATCCGCTGTCTTCTGGCGATATCCATTCCAAGGTAGATAGGATTATGACTGCACTGGAATTGATTTATCATGGCCCGGCAGGTTTTTACTCTAACGTGCAGGCGATGACTTTTGTTGAACTATTAAAAGAAATGGTTCAGGGAAAGAAAGAGTTAAACTTTCTTTCAGTCAAGGACGCTTTGGAAGATCCAAGCTTCTTAGAGAGAACGGATGTAAGCGCCCAGGAAGTTAAGGGCCTTTTGGCAGCAATTTCCTGGATTGCAGGAATTGAAGTAATAAACCGGGACGAGTTGGATTTAGCTAAAGTGATCGAGGATGGGGATGTGGTATTTTTTGCTTTAAAAAGTCAGGTGAATACGCGCTTAGCTGAGGCAATAGGAAAAATGCTTATCATTGATCTCAAGTCCCAGGCTGTATCACGCAAGGAAACCGATCCGCCCTACTTTATCTTTATTGATGAATTCCAGAATTTAGCCTGCTCGCATTTTGTAGATGTAATCTCTAAAGTAAGGAGCGCTAATTTTTGTCTGGTTCTGTCTAATCAGTCGCGGGGAAACTTATCCAATGTATCGCCAGCATTTGAAAACGCCATTTTTACCAATTCCGCAACCAAGGTAATTTTCATGCAGGAGGATCCCTTTGATGCAAAATTCTGGTCAGATAAAACAGGGCAGACCACCTACCAGGATAAAAGCGTGTTTCAGGTCGATAATATAACTACTGATAAGATAGGCGCGAAGCTTGACGGCCTAAGATCTGCCCAGGGCAATATCCGGACTGCGACTAAAAACTACATCTCAGAAAATGTGTTTTTAAGGCTGCCCTTTTCTAAATCCGTTATTTTTTCAAGAGGTAAGCTTACAGTGATAGCTAATCATGAGTTTTTGTTTGATAAGGCAGAAAGGGATAGGCTTATTTCAAGTTCGTTTGAATATAATGATAAACAAGTTGCATAAAATGAGAGGAGGGAAAGAATATGTACAGAGATATTAAAAGAAAGAGGTTTATGTTAAAGACCTTTGCGGTCTTATGTTTAGTCCTCGGGGTTTCGATGATGGTTGCGCCCTATGTTTTTGCGGACATAGATACTTCCCAGCAACAGCAGGTAGTAGGAGATTTTGCCACTTTTATAATCAATATACTCACCGGGCCCGTGTCAAGAATCCTAGGGGCTATACTGCTTATTGCTGGAGTAATGGCGCTTCTAAATGGAAAGCAGGGGGTAGCTATTGCCTGCGGTTTTGGGTTTATGATCCTTATGTTTATACCCAAGATCCTGGAGGGATTGTTTAAACAATAATGAGAAAATGTCTGCGCACCATTGATAAACCTCTGCTTCTCTTTGGGCTTGAGCCTGAAGATATAGGGATATTAGCCCTAGCCTGCGGCTCTATGATACTTTTCTTTGATACTTTTTACGCAGGCCTTGTATTCTTTGGAGGCTGGATGTTTTTAAGATTAATAAAACAAGGCAAGCCCCAGGGCTATATTACACATTTGTTTTATAAACATGGGATTCGGATAAAAGGGTTGATTGATCCGCCAAAAATAGTCAACCGGTATTCGGTTTTCAGGAGAGAGGATTAAAAATGCAGATGCAGAATTTCACAATACTAGAACTATTATTGATAGTTTTAATTTTTGCCCTTTACTTTTTGCCGACCTTGATTGCGTTCTTAAGGCAGCACAAGAATAAGCTGGCGATATTTTTATTAAACCTGCTTTTAGGCTGGACTGTCTTAGGGTGGGTGGTTTCGTTGGTCTGGTCTGTATTGAAGTAAATATTTTTGAAACCAGACAATGCAAAATTATCTGACAGATTTTCTTCTTGACTTTTTTGTTCCATTAGTTAAACTATGTACTAGGCTAAATCTATATAAAAACCTCAAAATTGATAAAATTCACGCGCATAGAAATAACAACATTGTAATGTTAATAAAAGTATGGTAATCTTATTAAAAGGAAGATGTTGTTTATTATAATCTCAAAATGATAAAAATAGGGAAAATACAGTTAGGTAAAATTCCGAGAATAGCCATTGCTATTGCTGATCGGGAAGATAATAAATTAATCAAATCCTCTTTTGTTGATATACTCGAAATCAGAGTAGACGAATTTAAGAAAGCAGACCCTATTTATGTAAGGAGTATTGTTAAAACAAGAAGAAAAATCGGGATCCCTTTAATTTTAACAGTCCGTTGCAAAAAGGAAGGTGGCCAAAAAGACATTTCTAATGAGTTAAAACTAAGCATATTTAAAGAATGTATTCCATTAGTTGATGCTGTTGATATTGAATTAAGATCACCTATCTTATCGGAAGTTGTAAAGATTGCGAAAAAAAATAAGAAAGTAGTTATTGTATCTTGGCACAATTTTACGATGACGCCGAATGATAAAATGCTTAAGGGTATTCTTGACAAAGCAAAAAGAAGTGGCGCTAGCTTAGTTAAGATTGCAGTTAAAGCAAATAAGGCAGAAGATCTTAATAGGCTTATGAGGTTCACGATAGAAAATAAATCTAAAAATATAATTACTATTTCTTTGGGAGAAATAGGCAGTATTTCTCGTTTAACTTTTCCGGGGTTTGGTTCATTGATTACTTATGCCTATATTAATAGGCCATCAGGATTAGGTCAAAGAGCATTGGGTGAGTTACGAGAGCATCTGCGAGCATATTATCCTAAGTATAATGAATACTATATAATAAAGTCGCGCACCATTGAATATGCTTGATAGCATTAGTTGAAATCCCTTTAGACAAAAAAACTTGACAATTTAAAATTATAGTGTAGAATTACATTTGACAATTAGGTAAAAGTAAATTTAACGCAGTCGCTATCACTCGGTCGCAAGATCGGAGAAAAATAGGGCTGGTTTTCTGAAAGCAATTTCAGGAAGCCAGCCCTTTTTTATTTGCCATGAATGATTTTAGACCCGAAAAAGTAAAACGTACAGGTTTTGTTGAGAAGTGGGCAAAGGCCGAACAAACATCTGCCTTTTTGGGGATCAGCCTTTATGCTGTGATTGTATTTTGCATAGCTTTATTGGTTATGTTATTTAAGGTATCCACAAAGCCCCAGTCCATTTATTACATCCCCAGCGCTCAGGAAGCAGGTGTGGCCTATCCAAACCGCATAGATAAAGCAGTGGTATGCGGTTTTGCCTCAAACTGGCTCTTAAACCGCAATAACTTTACACCTCTTACAGTTAAGGATACTTATCAAAGAGCAATGCGTTATATGGCGCCGGGGCTACTTTCTAGGACAAAGGCTAGCCTTGAAGATGAAATATCAAGAGTTACGCGCGATAACATCTCCTCGTTATTTTCCCTGAGCAAAGACCCTGAATCGGAAAACTCAGGCACGGATTTTAAGGTAACACTCATTGGAGAAAAGATTATTTTCATGGGTAAAGAAAAACTGGATGACCGTATTCTTCGTTACACTATGACTTTGCAAAGAATTCCGCCTATTGAGACCAACCCTTACGGTTTAGTGATAGCGGGAGTAAAACAGGAAGAGGTAGAGACGCAATGAAAATACTTAAAAAGTTATTTATCTTGATGTTTGTTTCCGGAATGTTTCTTATAGGGCAGGCTAATGCTTCAAGTCCATCGGATTACAGCGATGAGATTACCTTAAGGTTAAAAGCAGGTGTGGTTACAGAAGCGGAATTCCCGGACAAAATTGCCAATGTCACAAAAAGCGTCACAAGCGAAATCTTGCAGATCGAAACGCTTGGAAACAGGATTTTCTTATTGCCCAGAGAAAGCTTTGACTCTCGGCTTTACGTAGTTACCCAGGATAATGTTTCCTATTGCCTGCACCTAATCATGGATGAGACACAAGCAGCTACCCGCATAAAGATTAAAAAACCTCATCAGGAAGTAAGTACAGAGCAAGGCAGAGACACGGCAAATACGGTTGAACTAATGAAAGCGCTTCTAACGGGCAAGCAGCCATCTGGTTCAGTCAGCTCAAAGCTGCATTCCCAGGAGATTTTTTATAACGGAATAATCCGCATCATTATAGATGAGGCTTATGAGCTTTCCAATAAACTAAAAGCCTTTGTTTTAACTTTTGAGAACCTTGGGGATAAGCCTGTTGTCGTGCCTATTGAGCATATAGAGTTTCCGGGCTTATTGGCCATAAGTGTAGACAGCCAGATATTGGAGGCGCGGCCTCACGATGCTAATAAGAAACCCTCAGGTCATACCACCAAGGCTTACATGATTGTGGAAGGGCTGACACAATGAAAATACCTTTTGATAAAATTCCCGGATTTAATAAGCTTCCACCGGTACTGCGCAATAATCCGAAATTAGCTTTCGTGGTTATTTCCTGTTTAGTCATTGTCTTGGTGTTTTTGTTGTTTGCCGGAAGCAAGGAAACCCAGAAGATACAGAAAGGCTTAGGGTTAGTTGAGACTAAAAAAACCGCTGGTTCTGGCGGGGATAAAGATGTCGGCGTCTTAGTCGGTTCTGTGGATACAAAGTCTTATGTTTCACGCATTGAAAAGCAGTATTACGATATCAGTTCAAAGTTTGATTCTTTTTCTGAACGTATTAGTTCTTTAGAGAAAAATGCCCAAGAGTTACGCAAGAATCAAAGCCAGATTAGTAAAATTATCGTGGATTTGGACAAAAGAGTAACGGATAAGCTTGAGCAGAATACTGGCTTAACAAAGAAAAATATTGAGCGGGGGCAGAGCACTGGTTCTATTGAAGAGACACAAAACATTCCTCTTTCTATGTCGCAACCAGCCGGCAAGATAATTAATCTGGAAATGGCTAAAGTCGGCGAAATCAAGATTGAGGAAAAAGCTTCCGGGAAGAGGTATGTTTATCTTCCTTTGGGAAGCTTTGTTAAATGCACTCTTCTTACCGGCGTGTATGCCCCTGCTAATGAAAATAACCCTCTTCCGGTATTAATCAGCGTGGACGAGGCTTTTTACGGCCCGAATAACACAAGGATCCCTCTAAAAGGGGCTT
>JALOCC010000071.1 GCA_023227945.1 Candidatus Omnitrophota bacterium | reverse complement strand
CTTCCTTCAATCAATATTGAAGACCCTTTCAAAGATATTCGCGAAAAGTTACCTAAAACAGAAGAAGAACCTGATTATTCGATATTGGACGAACGAAAGACAGAACCAGAAACGGTTTCTGAAAAAAAGACGGAACCGACTCCGTCTTTTAACGGTGAAGAAATCGAAGACAACGTGAAATCCATAGGAGACAAGGCGGTACAGAAAGATTTGACGGTTTTCAACGACATTAAGAAAACATTACAGGGGATGTTAGAAGACATTTCTTCTTCAAGGAATGTAAGACTTTATCCACAATATAAAAAAGCTATAGGGAGAATAGCGCTCGGCCTCCTTAAAGGAGAAATCAACGATAAAACACCGCCAGAAGTAACAGATCTTTTCAAAAAAGTAGAAGATTCCATAAAGGAATATCAGGCTCCCGCTCTACCGAAGACGACTAAGGCGTTTAACTTCGAAGCGATGCCGAATTACAAGAAAATGGCAGAGGATGTAGATTCAGAAGAAATTTCAGACATTTCTAGCAGAAACACCGGTTGGAGATATACGGAACAATCAGGCAAACCCATGATTGTTTCAAAGACGGCAAACGGGACTCACGGTCTTGAATTCGACACGAAAGAAGAAGCAAAAGCCTGGGCGAGAAAAAATCCTTATGTCGGTGATAAATTCAGAGTTGACAGTGTGGAAGATTATGATTCTGAATTCGAAAAAGATACGGATATGAATTCCGGTAAAAGACTTAGCAAATCATTAAATCCTGATGCTTCAAAAGTCAGGGAAGTCCTTAACCATTACAATATAAAAGAAGGGGATGATAGGCTTAAATATATACTTGGATATAAAAGATACCTTTTACATAAAGCTTCTGATGAAGAAAAGAATGAAATATATTCTGAAGGTCTTAAAAACTGGCTCGGGAAAAAATCAGCGACAGAACTTAAGTCGGACTTTTTAAATCACCTGTCAACATCAGACCCTGAAAGAAGTGACGGTCTTAAAACATCCATGAACGAAATCAATCCGGAAGACTTCGTCAAACTTGTTAATGGAATCGCGGTTCTTTCTCCCGAAACGAAAAAATCAAGCATACAGGAACGTTTTATGCGTATTTCTGATATCGTCTTCAATACCTATGAATCCCCAGACGGACTTAAGCCGATCCAGAAACTTCCTGTTATTGTTGAAGGAATGAAAGTAGATGAACCTTTTCGGGTTAAGAGCCTTGAAGGTGATTATGCCCAAGGTAAACCCGGTGATTTTCTCATCCACGGAATAGAAGGAGAAAACTACATCTGCGACAAAGAAATCTTCCATAAAACATATAAAGAAATTTCCGAATCCGCAGAAACGTCAAGAAGGGCATAATTTTTTATACTGCCTTCCTATTTATAAGAATACAGTAAAGGAAGGAGTTTCTAAAGAATGCTTTTAAAAAAGATTTCGCCTGCGTGTCTCGCTCCGATCAGGAAGAAATTCAACCTTACACATATCGTTATGTGGGCAAAATCAGAACAAGGTCAATATATCATCTCGAATGGTGACAATCCCGATTCATGCGTGCAAGCGGCTTTGGTCGCTGGAAGATTCCGTAAGTTTCTTGGATGGCCGAATATGAGTTTTGAAGTCGCTCCGAAACTTACGGAAGTGTTGGTTGAAAATGAAAAGCTTAAAAATGAAAATAAAGTTCTTAAAGAAAGACTAAAGGTGGCTGGATATGAAGAATAGAGGTATGAGAAATAAAGCTTCTCCTCAAAAAAAAGCATTCGCGAAGTATCTTCGACGTAATCAGACACATCCTGAAATGGATCTAGGGAAAGCATTGGATCATACTTTCCCTAATGTGCCGATTTACAGACAAAGCCTTAGTTATGGATATATTCTTGATTTTTATGTCGCCGCGAATAAAGAAGGATCTCCGTATCGCGGAATCGCGATAGAAGTTGATGGGCCTTGTCATTTGGCGAGGAAAGAATATGACAAACATAGGGATGCCGTACTTTGGAGCAAGGGAATACGCACCCTCAGATTTGATATCGCGGCAATCCGAAACAATATGAAAGTCGTCCTATCAATTATCTATTGTGAATTGACAAAGATCAGAAAATAGTGTATATTGTTTGAGAAAAGAAAGGCTTATCAGATCATGCCATATATGTTGAATAAAAATTGGCAAGTTATTAAAAAAATCACCGTTTCAAAAGCCATTAAAAAGGTTTTGAATGGCCGTGCCATGTTCTTGAATAAAGAAACAGGTGAACTTTTTGAATATAACGATTGGATAAAAAACGGAGTCTCTACCAAAACCGTAAGATTCGGAACCGGTCAAATCCCAAAGCCGGAATTTATCGTCCTGATGTTTTATGCGGGAATCGGTATGCGTCCCATCCCAGAAGATCCAAGAATCAGCAGATACAATATCTTTGTCCGTGATGAAGGTTGTTGTATGTATTGCGGATGCAAACTCAATTGGGGCAAGGGAAGCTTCACTTATGACCACGTACATCCGCGTAGCAGAGGCGGTAAAACCGATTGGGACAACATCGTCTTGTCTTGCCACGCCTGTAATCACAAGAAGGGCGACAAGCACCTTCATGAATCCGGTATGAAGTTGCGCGGTCTTCCGCACAAACCAGATGCGCAGGAATTGCGTGCCAAATCTATTAAAATGCGTCAGCAGATTTGGAAACAAGAAGACAGGGAAATCGCAAAATTCTTTTAAAAAGAAAGGGAAATCATGTATAGCGAACTACACACCTATGTTGATGAAGAAGGAAGAACAATAACTTCTCGAAAATTTCAAGAAGCAACCCTGTTTACAGGGAAACAAAAGGTCAAGACGCAAGATATGCGCGAATGGGATTGGGAATTCGGGTTTCCACTCGAAATTCAGACAATTGAAAGTGCCTTTGAACGGTTTGATGAAATCTGTAAACGCAGACTTGACGAACACAACGCAAGGTTTAAAAAGTAAAGACGGAAAGGGAATAAATTGCTATGAATTCGATGACAATCAAGAAGCTGGATAACGGAGACATCTCCGTGGATTTTAACTTTGTCCTGAATGAAAACAACCAATTGGCTTTCCAACAGGTAGAACAAATGAAACAGAACATTTCTTCAATGTTTAAGCCAAATGTCTTTATCCGTTTTGAAAGCCAAGACGTTGTTATGAAGAATCCCATTACAGCAACATTTTCTGATACGACGGTTGAGGAAATCAAAACGGCTTTGTTTAAAGACTTCCCGTTTGTATTCGTAAAGGCATAAAAATATGGACTTGAAATTTTTAGGAGCAGGAAGTTGTTTCAACACGACACTGGGGAACACGTCAGCATGTCTTCCCGTTGGTAATTCCGCATTTCTGTTGGATTGCGGAGAATCCGTTTTTCACCAAATTCAGGTCGGAGACCTTTTGAACGGATTCAAGAATATCAACATTTTTGTCTCACATAGCCACAGTGATCATTGCGGAAGTCTTTCAAGTCTCCTTTTTTATTGCTTTTATGTCTTGAAAGTTCATCCGAAGGTCTATGCCCCGAAGGCTGTTTTTCAAATTCTTGACCTTCAGGGGACGCTAGATGAGATATATGAGAAGAACGTGTTGGAAGCTTGTAAAAAGAAAGTCTTTCAAACAGATATGCTCAGCCCTTCTGGACTCGTGAATATTTCTGTTTTCCCCATAAAAGAAAGTCATGCGGAAAAACTGGAATCTTTTGGGTTTTTGTTTGCCGACAGCTTAGGAGATTGTTTTTATTACAGCGGGGATTCTAAAGGATTTAACACAAACATCCTTTCTCTTTTCCGTTTAAATCAGGTAAAGAAAATCTATCATGATTGCAGTTGGCTTGACTATCCTGATAACATTCATCTTTCATACAAAAAACTTTGTCAAATCATAACCGATCCAGAAGAAAGAAAACGAGTTGTTTTGATGCATTTTGATAAAGGTTTCAATTTTGAACAGGCCAAACATGACGGATGGTCTTTCCCGACAGCATAGAACATCTATAAAGGACTTATAAATAATGGCAAAACGCAAGAATATAAAAGAAGAACAAGCACAGACAAGAATCAAAAAAGTAATCGGACAGGACTTATTTAAGTTGATGACCGAAATGCTCGGGAGAGAATTAACGGATGAAGAAACAGAAATCATTATAGAATCCGCAAAGATTTTCGTCGCGGATACCTTTCTTCCTAATTTCGTTTATGATAAGGAAGTTCTTAAAGAAACGGCATTGTCGAATGAAATCGTGACGAAAGATGATTTTGAAGATTTTGAAGACTTTAACGAAGAAGATGGTTTTGAAGACAAACAATATAGTCGATATGACGACTTAAATCAAGAAAACGGATATGAATACTAAAAAGAATCTTAACCTGCACAATGTGTTGACAATGCTTTTCTTTTTCCTTCCTGAAAACATCGCTTTCAGAAATCTGGAAAAAATGGCCGACTTGATGAAATCAGAAGTGTTAAAATCAAAATACAACAAGATCATTTCACCTGATGAAATCAGCGCAACGGAAATCCTTGCAGTTATCAAAGACCTTGGAAATAATTTAGTGTCTTGTAAAACGTCGAAAGATAGAGTGTTGATAAGAATCACTCCCGAATTCAAAGCAATCGTAAACGGACTTATCCTCAAAGCAAGCCCTACAAATGTCAATCGAATTAAGGAATTGTCTAGAATCTTGTTTAGGAACGCAGACTTCTCGTCAAACTTTATCCTCAGAAAAAAAGCCAAAGAAAGCGACAGGGTGCTTGAAGTGATGAATTCTTTGGCCGATAAGAAGGGAGAAGTTTATTCCCTAATTAATCGTCTATATGGAATCCTGAAAGAAAACGGATTATGAAGGAAGTGAAAGATATCATATATTGGTTTCTGACACGATCTATATTCGTCCTGTTAATGTTCTCATTTCTTAAGTCGGGGAATAAGGTTTCTGGGTTCTTTTTTATACCTATGCTCTTATATTGCTGGTTAGGGATGCTAATGAGGATGGCTTGCCTCAGAAACATAAAAATGCGGTTCTCAGACATGGCGATGTTTCTTCTTGATGCTATACCGTCAATCTCGCTAATAGCGTTTGTAAATCCACAATATAGAACCGTTACGAATATCTTTATAATTTCTTACTATATCGTGATTTTCTCCAAACTGTTTTTTAAAAAAATATCGGTAGGGGGTTAACATGAAGAGACATGTGATAGGAGATACTCATTTCTACCATGAAAGAATAATTGCCCTTTGTGACAGACACCCGAAAAACAGGAAAGAAAGGTTCTTTGATTCTGAAGAAATGAACGAATATATGATATCTTGTTGGAATCAGCATGTCGGGGAAAACGATGAAGTTATACATGTCGGAGACTTCGCCCTATGTCGTTATTACGATCAGTTGCAAGCCGTTTTCAAACGCTTAAACGGAAGAATTTCCCTGATATTGGGGAATCATGATTGTCATTCCAAACTTACCAAAGAAAGACTTTACAGACTCGGATTCGAAAGAATAGAAAAAAAAGAAATTATCCTGCCCGATATAAAAATCATCTTCACCCATAAACCGATTCAAAACCCGGATACTGATTGGTTTAATATCCACGGGCATATACACGAAAAGAAATCTTTGTTTCCTAATCAGTTTAACGTGTCTGTGGAACGAAATGATTATTGCCCGTTCCTATTACAGGATATAATAGACTCCGTCGTCAAACCTTATTTTATGAAAGGAATCACCCATGCCTAAAGAAGAAGAGGAAGAAGAAATCATTATGCCTCAGTTCGTTTTGCCCCAATCAGATTATTTAACAAGATCCAGAATTATCTATTTCAACACAGAATTCAATCAGACAAGCGCAAGATCTTGTATCGAAAGGCTTTTAATTATGGATGCCGAAAGCATTCACGACGACATAACATTGCTTATCGACAGCAACGGTGGAGATGTCTACTCTTTTTTCGCCATTTATGATTCCATCACCAAGCTTATCCATTGCGATGTCGCTACCGTATGCCTTGGCCGAGCGATGTCTTGCGGTCAAATGCTCCTGATGTCCGGAACCAAAGGTAAACGCTTTATCACCGAAAATTCAAACGTCATGATGCATCAGATAAGTTCCGGAACCATCGGTAAAATTTCAGAAATGGAAAACCATGTCCAAATGGTACAGAATCTAATGAAAAGGTTCGAAAAAATCATTTTGAAACATTCAAAAATAAAGAAAAACGAACTCTCAAGATTGATGTCCAGGGACGCTTATATGTCCCCGGAAGAAGTCATTAAATACGGAATTTGCGACCATCTCATCACCAAACCGTCAGACCTTTATTCTCGTCTTGTTTCTAAAAATATCAAAACACGTAATGTTATCGATAAAATGGTAAACGAATCAAAAATAAAAAGAGCGTAAATACAAGGAATACAAGGAATAAAATGAATACAACTTATATCTTTTATCACAAATCAGACCATGACGGATGTTTAAGCGCTTTCCTTTTAAGGAATTGGCTTGATAAACAAAATAGAAAATATCTCCTTTTACCCTGCGACTACGGAAGCGAACCGTATGACAGACTTGATGAAATTAACGGTAACCCTGTTTTTCTCCTTGACTTTTGTTTCGAAAAAGAAGGGGTAATGAAAAAAATAAAAGACAATTCCTCTTCCTTTACATGGATAGACCATCATCAAAAGTCTATCCAACTGTTTCAGGATTTGAATTTGCAGGGATTGCGTACAAAAGAAGAAAGCGCTTGCATGCTGACTTTCAAATATCTGTATCCGTCAACCCCTTTGCCCAAAACCGTGGAAAGAATAGGATTGTTCGATTGTTGGAAACATGGAGATAGAAAAGAAATCATAGGGTTGGAATACTATCTGCAAAGTCGAGAACTTCCTCCGGAAAGTCAAGAATGGGAATATTGGGTATCTTTATCCGACGAAGACGAACTCCTGAAATATGCGGATATGGGGTGGGTGGCATATAAAAGAAACTTGATTCAAAATAAGGAAATACTCAAAACCCAAGGATTCGAAACAGAACTCTTCGGATATCGCGTCTTGGCTGTTAATTCTCAGGAAAAAGGAAGTATGGTTTTCGGCGAACAACTTAAAGATTATGACTTCTGCATAAGCTTTAAATTTACCCCCCAATGCTGGATATACGGCGTCTATAGCCTCACTAACGATTGCGCGGAATTCTGCCACCGTTTCTACGGAGGCGGAGGCCACAGCGCAGCCGCAGGTTTTCAAACACGCGAATCCGTCTTT
>JALOCC010000070.1 GCA_023227945.1 Candidatus Omnitrophota bacterium | reverse complement strand
TATTCATTGGTTTGTGTCCTTCTTTTTAAAACGATAGCAACTTTCGCAACAACTACAATCTTTCTTAATGCCGTCACATCGTATTACTTCATAGATTTCCTTTATGTGTTTTCCACCACAGCAAGTCCTTGTTACCATGCTGAAGTGTTCATAGAACCGGCAATCTTTATGTTTGCTTTCTCTCCTATGAATTTCGTTCATAGTCTCTTTCATGAAAGAATCCTTTTAGTCGGTCTTTTAAAAGCCAATTCAGATTCAAGTGTGTAAACTTCCCTGTCCAAGTCATCCCTCTTTTCCCAGTCTTCTTTAACAAGAATCCCCTTATCAGAATCTTCGTCTATTTTCTTTTCTAAGGCGGATAACTGATTCTTAAGCCCTTCTAGTCGCTTAAACGAATCTGCGTGTTGCGTCGGATGTTCTTGGAAACGAAGGGAATCAATAAGTTTTGACCCTTCTTCTGTCAGCATCCCTAAGTCGATTTCCTGATCTGGATAATTCTGCTGTAGCTTTTTCAAAAGAAGCGTTCCGTACCCCTTCCTTCTTTCTTCTGGGTTGACGTTTAGGAATTTAACCTTTGGCTTGCCTGCATATTCTGAATAGTCAATTTTGCCTACTGGGACATGATCCCTATGAAGACTCAAAGTAAGATCCTTCTGCCCACCGCTATACCCAGTCAGTTCTTCATTGAACTTGTGCCTGACGTGATGATTCGTTCTATCGGCATTCGGATGGATCTTTAGGTATTCCTGCATTTCTTCTTCTGTATCAAATTCCATTGCTGTTCTAGGGAAAGGATCGTGCCTTTCATAAAGACTTTCTATGTCCGTGCCTGCCCTTTCTGCTAATTTGTCAAGCAATGATTCTCCCGCTCCGTAGTCTGGCTGGCTTCTTAACGGTTGTTGAAAGCCACTCGCTAAAATTTTAGCCAAAGCTTGTAGTTCTTTTTTCATGCTAATGTTGCGGGTATCAAAAAAAGAAGGGAACCTGATTTTATTCTAGTTCCCTCTTTATTTTAATATCTACTTATTGACTTTAGTATGTTTCACCTTCGTTAAGCCAGAATTCGGTATAGTCAAATTCATACTTTCCGCTGACGAAGAATGATGTTATGCATGCCGGTGTGTGACGGGCGGCTGACATATCGAATCCCGTGCTGGATACCAAGCAACCGGCAATTCCCAAATCAGGCGTATTGCAAGGCGCGTGGTAATGACCCATTAGAATCTTGTCAAAATGCATGTCTTCTGACATATTCATTCTGAGGTGGCTTTCACGCCAAAGCTTTCTTGTAATACCCGTCATCGGGAACAAAGCACCTCCACCGCCCCTTACGCAGTTCCCGTGCATGATAAGATAACGTCTGTCATGAATCCTGATAATCTGCTGTAGTTGAGGATAAATGTTAAATTCAATATTATCGTGTTTCGAAACCAACGCTTTTGTAAGGTGTCCGACCAAGTAATTGTAACTGTTGGTTCCGTCTGCGAATTCTATCTTTTGAGTAACACGGCTATGATTATCCGGGACGATAAATTCTATCCTGACTTTCTTGAAATGAGGGGCTAGGCTTGCGAATAGGCTAGACAGTAATTCTGAAGCCTTCTTGACCTGTTCCGGGCAACTGAATTCATTTGATCTTATCAGTTCATCATGGATATCTCCGCTTATCATATCTCCGAGGCAACAAATGCATATTTCATCTATGACATAGCTGTTCCGATGAAGTTCACACCAATCAAGAACTTTCTTTAAATATATTTCTACCCTTCTGCAAGCAATGCAATAATCAAACTTATTGAAACCGGGGATGTATTCCTTTGCTCCGATGTGAAAGTCCGCCAAGAGGGATACAAGTGTCGCCTGTTTTTTATCTGACTGCTTCTGTGGGCGATAGAGTATCGGGAAAGGCTTGATGGTATTGATGTCTCCAGTAAGTCTTTCCAGGTTGAGTTCTTCATTACCCTTGTTTTGTAGAAGTCTTTTTAACTGCCTTTTAAGCTTGGAATTTTCAGAAATTAAGGCGTGTTTAACCGGATCTTCAATTTCATCTGGGACCTCTGGTTCCCATCCATCCGGCGCTTCCGGAACTGTTTCTGAATTTACATCGCTGAAATCGTTTTCCCAGGTTTTCGGAATTCCTTTTATTGGTTTCCATTTTCCGTCTTCAGTCATAAGTTGACCGAGCTTGCGAACCACCGCCTTTCTTGTCGCTCCAGTTTCTGAGACGATCTGCTGAATCAATTCTTCCTTTTCGTCGATATCCTGAAACATTTGAAACGCTTCTGCAATCGTTGTTTTGTTCATTCCTGTCCTTTGGTTTGGTTTTCTATTCTAGCTTTGGCTATCTGGAAATATTCATCTTCCTTTTCAATTCCAATAAAATCGAATCCTTCAAGTAAGGCGGCTTTACCTGTAGTTCCGCTTCCCATAAATGGATCTAGAACTGTTCCATTTTCAGGTGTTACAAGTCGGCATAAATAGCGCATCAATGTCAACGGCTTAACTGTAGGATGGATATTCTTTTGCCCTTCTTTGGGTAAGTCTTCGTTCCGTTCTCTGACTGAAGCCTTCGCACAGTAGAAGAATCGAGCCGAAGAACCAGAATCATTTCTAGGAATTAGTTTCCCTCTTCTTAGAGGAATATTTTTACCTTCTTTTCCGATTTCCGCATTGCCGTTTGATTTTCCACTTTTAGCATCTGGAAACAATTCAAGAACTTCTTCGCTCCCGTCGTGAATTAAATTAGCTGGCCAACGACCAAGTTTTTCGCTACGAGCCACGGACTGGCGCGAACGCTCTACATTTGCCGCAACCGATTCAGGGTTGTTCATCCAAGGGCGCTTCCATCCACCGTTCATTTGTTGACCAGCGCTTGAGTGCCCTCCTCCAAGTTTGTCTTCCGTCACAACCCTGCACCCTTCAATGTTTATAGCCCCTGTGCCGTGTTCCAATACGTTTTGAGCAACTGTACCTTCAAAAGGCTTCCGAGCTAAAATAATGGGCTCTAGCGCTGGTTTTAAACCTGTTCCCCAGCCCTGCCACTTCTTAGCCTCTTCTGTTGCCGGAACATCATAAATAATTCTCTGTTTCGTCTTTTCATTTTCGTCGTCTTTTATTATCCCTCCGACTCTTTCCCCTCCGCTCCACACCCTAGCCCCTTCGGTTCTTTCTTTCCCTGCTGCTTTATCAAGAGCTTTGCTTACATCCATACTTTTCGGGAAACCCTGAGCATACACCCATGCCACTGTATCTCTGATTTCGAATCCGGCAAATCGCAAAGACATCGCCATCCAATCTTGTGTGCAGGTTCCTGCAAAAGAAAGCAGATGCCCGCCCGGTTTCAACACGCGTAGACATTCCTTCCAAAGGTTTGGCTGAGGAACAAAAGCATCCCATTCTTTACCCATGAAACCCTTTCCAGTGATTTCATGATAACCCTTTTCCACCCAATCTTTCATGACTTCAATCGGGTCTGGTTGTTTACCTAGCCCGTACGGGGGATCGCAACATATTGACGAGACAGAACTAGAAGGAATATTTTTGAGTTTTTGTAAGCTATCTCCACAAACAATTTCAAACCTATCTGTTTCAAATGAATCCTTCCAAATTTTATCCATTTTTTATATTCTCCATTAAACTACTGATAGTTTCTGATAAGTTTAGATTTATATCATATTCCCAAAGCTCAATAAGTTTAATGTTTAAAGACTTAAGTAGAGAAACCTTTTTGTTGTATGCAATTAAAGTTTTCTTTTGTGCAAGAGAAATTGAACCATTTGGGTAAAATCTAGGATCGCATTGAACGAATAATAACGGAAGTTCTAGGGGGATATATCACGATGGAATTTACGCTATTATCAGCAAGTTCTTTAATGGTTTCATTGCTATTTCCCAAGTACAAGTTCATTATTTCCAAAAACCTTCAATTAATCGGCATGCCGATTCCATTTCTTCCATCATTTTTCTTGTCTTCTCCACCTTCTTAATATCTTTAATTCTTACAGCATTAATCCATTTCCGGATTTCAGGTTCTGTGATTCTACTGGAACACTTTTCTGCAATTAAATACTTATTGTCAACAATCAAATAATGTCTACCCTGTTTCTTTACACTGTAACGTCCTTCCCGAAACACTTCAATACTGTTTTCTAAATAACTAACGTCTCT
Source organism: Candidatus Omnitrophota bacterium (assembly GCA_023227945.1). GTDB lineage: Bacteria > Omnitrophota > Gorgyraeia > Duberdicusellales > 4484-171 > JAJYOP01. The sequence goes on along the minus strand of JALOCC010000070.1, from coordinate 3,137 downwards.
TGGTTCTGCTAAATACCACATTTTTATCCTTTCGTTTTTCTTAAAGTCCAACGCAAATAGAATCTGGTTCCAAGTATACGTATCCACAGAACACGCCATGAGTTCCATGCTTTAATTTCAGGAAATTCATAACCGCACCATCCTTTGAATTTCCCCTTGAATCCACCACAATAGCTACAAGTACAATTTAGATGCTTTTCAAGAAGTATTGTATTCCCGAACCTACGGATATCTAAGATATTCATTGTTGGTCCCCGATTTTCTTGTTTTCTCTTTCCTTCCAAGTAACGGCAATCGCCATTGCGCTCCACGCGTCTTTTGCGAACCCATAGAAGAAACCGGGATTTTTCTTTGTTCCGACTTCACCGAATCTGTCGATAAGAGCCTGCCTGATATTCCCGTCTTTGGCCTTGCTTGTATTACAGAGACACATTTTCTCTTCCATGCGTGCCACCATATCAACTCTTAGACCATTGTCCAAGGCCCGTTGAATGAAACGTCCATTCCACTGGATGCTGTCAATGGTAGATTGTCCTATCGCCATGCCATAGCTTTTAAACTGTTCCAATACCACAACGTCTTTATCTGAAAGGGTATTGATTATGTCTAGAACTTCTTCATTCCCTATCTTTCCGAACTTATATGGTTTCAGAGTGTCGAAACCGACAATACAATATCCTGTTTCTACAGTTCCTGCATCAATCGCAAGAATTTTATTTTCCGTCTTCTTTAACAGATTGCCCAAACCGTCAAACATTTCTTCAAAATCTATCTTTCCTTCTTCCCCGTCTGGAAAGACTGCCTTTAAATTATGTGTTTTTATTTCCATACGTTTTCCATTTGTTCTTTCATCAGTCTATCATGTAATTCCATGAATAGATTACGTAGGCCTTCATCTTCAATCGACTTCATGAACATCAGACCGAACATGCGGATTTCACTTTTTTCCCGATTAACGAATCCGAATTGTCTGGTTTTAGGATTATCACAGAGATTGTGCCAAGACTTGTCATTGATACATTCAAGTAGTTCTGCTGTATCCGTTGAATTCTTTACATTCTGAATCCTTCCGTATTTCTGAAACACAAATTGAATGTTGCTTTCCTGTTTTTTTATTTCATCTTCATACCACACGACACAACCTTTTTTACCTTCCAAAATATCTTCATATGGAATGACGTGAATCTGCCAGTCTTCTTCCTTTTCAGTAAATGAAAAAAGTTGTTTTATTTTCAGAAGGTCTCCTTCTGAACCAACAAATATTTCTTCTGAATCTTTATTCGTATTGATGACACGGAAAAGATAATTTCCGACTGTCAAGGAATCTCCTTTGATTTCGATATCCGAAATTCCTTCTTTTAGCATTATGGCAGACATGAAGTAATAAAAACGTTTCTGCCCGTCCATGCTCGTGTTGATTCTGATCTCTTGAATTTTCATCTATTTATTCTCTTTTGGTTTTGTGTCATAGCACATTTTACAATAGCAATGTGATTCTACTAATTTTCCGTCTCTATATGTTTCTTCCGTTGTCCAAGTATGAGGTTTCGGTTCCACATAACTTTCGTCTGAAAGCTTTAGCATGGTTGTCCCGCAGATCTGACAGACTTGGCAAGGCTTAGGCGATTCCCCGCTTCCCCAAAACTTCTTTTCACCGCATTTACAAGTAAAGTATTTCATCATTATTCCTCCGTTTTAAAACATCGATATATCATCGTCTTGAAGAGTCGTTTTTGTTTCTTTATCCATCTGCCCTTTAATACGTTTAAGCATAGCCTTGATATCCTTTACGGAAGAAGATTCCTCTTTCTTCTGAAAACTGTTAATCTTTATAACTGAACGATTCTTACAATCTGGCGAAGCACAAAACCTGCATAAGCCGCTAGGACGACATTCCTGACCATCGCTATTAAGAATTTCCACAGTCTTTTTATCCAACGAATCCAAGACGGAATCAAACGCCATGACATTTATTTTGGTGTTCTGTATCTTATGTCTGACAATCCAGAAATTGACATTAACGTCGCCATCAATAAATGGATTGTCATTAACGGCACCGAGAAAATATATTTTAGCTTGCCAATTGTTTCCCAGTTCTTCTTTGGTAAAGACATTCTTCTGCGTCTTCAAATCAATGATATCGGCTTTCCAGTTCCTGTCTATGTCAAGTCTGTCAATATAACCGATAACAGGGATGCCGCAAGGCAGGTTGAATTTAATTTCCTTTTCAAAACCTACGGCATCAGAAATGTTCATATAGCCCCATTCCAAACAGTTCCGAGTTAATTGATCTAGGATCGGCAAGTCTTCCTCCAGCACCTTGTTTTCAGAAATAGCCTGTTCCCTATAATAAAACGGATCTTGTTTCTCCAATTCCTTTCCTTGTGTTTTTGCTTTACATGCAAGTTCAAACATCGAATGAAATGCTTTCCCTAGTCTTGCTGATGGATTCGCATCAGGACGTATTTTTAATATATATTCTGTATAAAATTTATGTTTACACACTTCGAAAGTTTTTATCCCGCTTGCAGAAACCGACTTAATATCCATTTTTTATCCTTTTAATAAAATCTCTTACAACAACCTGTTCTGTTTTCCCGAATTTATTCAAAATCCATACCTTTAATATACTCCCAGCCTTTAAATTTTCAGGCTTTAAAGTGTTTTTTGTAAAATCCCAAAGTTCGATAAATCTACGAATTGAAGCCACAGAGTCTTTGAATTCGGGTAAAACCCCACTACAATATGGACATCCACCTTTATTAAACTTTCTGCTGTTTGGAGAGGCCTTAAATTCAAAATTATGTTTTAAACAATACCATAAATATTTAACATGTGAAGTCGAAGAAATCATTTCAGGATTTTGTAGATTATTTAAACTCCATTCTTTAGCATATTCCATATCTGAAACTTTTTCGTTTATCTTTCCGGCACAAACAGGACATCCATTCCCTCCACATGCCCTAGAGTCAATCCTTGCGGACCATTCATGTCCTCTTTTACATTTCCAAAAGGCAGAATATTCCGAACCACGAGAAAAGTTTTCTGGTAATAATGGGTAATTCTTTTCACTCCATTCTAAACAAAGTTCAGGAAAGTTATTTCTAAGATTGTTTTCTGGATTTACTCTGCGATAT
>JALOCC010000013.1 GCA_023227945.1 Candidatus Omnitrophota bacterium | reverse complement strand
TTTATAAATATAGATGTATCCTCCAGGAACACTAAAAGCATTTTTATCTTCAGTATCGCCTTTTTCATCACCCGTAATTACATAGAAATAATAACTGATTTCTTTTCTATCACAAACTTCAACTATCTTTTTACCTATTTTGTTGACTCTTTCAATATCATGGGGATTATTTGAAATTTTCATTTCCTTTGCTACTTCTTTTGCGATGGCTTGCCCCATCGCAATCTCTTTTTCCGTGGAATAAAACATTATATCCTGGCGGTGAGTTCCGACATTATATTCGGTGGTAACGCAACCGTTAAAAAACAGATAGCAGATGGTAGCGGCCAAGGGGAGTCCTGAGCCTGGCCGAAGGCCGTGTCGAAGGGATAACAGATGGCGGATAAAAATATTAAGGTTTGATAATCTATGGGGTCTTTTTGCAATCATCAATTCAATCGAAGAAATCGCTTTTCTTAAAAAGTGAAACTAGCGGGCAGTTAAATTTTGCAAGATTTTCTGTTGCTCCCTCTTCTCTGTCTATTACAGATACGGCCTTTACTATCCGGACTTTTTCTTTTTTCAGGACTTCTATCGATTTTATCAATGAGGAACCACTGGTTGCTACGTCATCAATTATAACAACCCTTTCTCCTTCTAGAAGTTCTTTTCCTTCAATCAATTGCTGACGGCCGTGTTCTTTTGGCGTTTTTCTGATTAAGAAACCCCCGAGATTCTTTTTATTTATGCGCGCAACCATACATACACCACCCACAATAGGGTCTGCCCCTAAGGTAGGGCCGCCGATTGCAGAAATTTCATCATCTTTTATCAAATCCCAGATGAGATGAGAAATAAGATATGACCCTTCGGAACTTAAACTAACCCGCCTTACATCAATATAAAAGTTGCTTATCTTTCCGGAAGAAAGCTTAACCTCGCCCTTATACCAGGCATCTTTTTTTAATAGATTTAATAACTGCTCTTTCATGTTTTTTATACGCAGATGATCACAGATTTTGAAGCTGATGATCACAGATGATTTTTACTGTAATTAAAATACAGAAAACCTCCCCTGCCCACAGGACGGGGTTCTCAAGTCCGATTTTCGTAGAAATACAATTGTATATCCACTGTATTTCGCGAACGAAGCGAGCGTATATCAACTGTATATCCATTTCCCTTTTTTATCTGTGATCATCTGTGTCTGCCGTCTGCGATCATCTGTGTTTTACTTGGATCTGATAGCTATAACCTTAATAAAGTCCGCTGAATCTTCAATTTTATCGGTCACGCCTTCGAGGTATTCTGCTAACTGATAGCTAAGCAAAAGGCTTGTCGGCTCAAGCTTAGCATGTATTATGGCTTCGATTAAGGTTTTTTTCTGATCATCCGCCTGATGCTCGATACGGTCAACTTCTTCACAGTCAGACAATGCTTTTTTTAGATCATTGGTGGTAAGGGCATGGATTGCGTCTTTGAGCTTTGAGCTCGCCGCAACGATTAATTCGGTTGACAAAGAAATATGCTTAAGGACACTCTCCGGAAGCTTGTGCTCAATAAAACCTAAAATCCTGGCAGCTCCGTTAGTCCAATCCGCTATTTTATCCAAAGTCTGAACGAAATGCATAAGATCTTCCCTGTCAGGAGGAAGAAACAAGCCTTCAGAAAGCTTACTTACTATTTCTGACCTTAAAATATCGGCCTGATGTTCGCTTTGACGCACTTTTTCAGTTGCCGATACTTGCGCATTTAAATCCCGGTTTACGAATGCCTTTATTGCTTCCGAAAAAAAAGTTACTGTTTTGTATGTTTCTTCCACATGTTTTTGTGCATACTGTAGAATTTCCTTTTCCTCAGCCATACCCAGCCAACCAAATATATTCCTCATTTCCTTCATGGCTATCCTCCCATTTTCATAAAAAATATTATACTCTTTAATATAACAAAACTTATTACTCCAGAAATAAATGGCGTTGCTACCCAGCATAATACAATATCACGCATGATATGCATATTTAATACGCGAATACCTTTGACTAATCCCACCCCACAAATCGCTCCGACAATAGAATGACTCGTCGAAACCGGTATGCCCATCAGGGTATAGATATGAACGTTAAGCGAGCTGGCTAACTGTGCAGAAAATGCCATAATCGGCGAAAGATGAATGATTTCTGAACCTATGGTTTCAATAACTTTATACCCCCAGGTCACAATACCTAAAACTATAGCCATTCCTCCCAAAATAATACAAATTTTAACCGGAATAATCTCGGCTCCCGCTAAAACTCCGATAGAATTTGCGACATCATTTGCACCCCAGGTATAGGCAACGTAACAACCGCTTATAACAATAAGGGTTGCGAGTGCCTGCTTAAAGTATCTGCGCGGGATTATTCGGGGTAAAATATTTTGCAAAATACGAAATAATATATATCCCAATATTGCCGCGCCTACGGGAGTAAAAATCCAGCACATAAAAATATCGCCCAATACTTTCCATTTCACAGGCGCAGCTATAGCAAAGCCTGCTCCGGCTACTGCGCCGACAATAGAATGGCTTGTTGAAATAGGCATTTTCCAGTGCGTCGCAAGCACCACCCAAAGGCAGGCGGCAAAACTGGCGATAAGGGCAATATTACGGGAATTATTTTTACTGAGCTCATTCATCGGCACAATACCTTTGCCTATAGTTGCTACCACGTGAGAGCCCTGCAGGCTCGCCCCTAAAAACCCAAACAAAGCAATCAAAATTATCGCCTGCTTTAAATTCAATACGCGCGAACCAACAGCAGTGCCTAAGGAGTTGGCGGCGTCGTTAGCGCCTATAGACCAACCCACGGCTAAGCTCATTGCTATTGTAATGCCTATAATTAAAAAAACCATTGATTTATTGTATAGTAAGTAAAGAACAGTATCAACTCAATTTTTGGCTGGAATTGAAAACAATCAGGGCAAAAACTTATAACCCATTACCCAATATAACATAAGGCATAAAATAAGCAATCATAAAATGAGTTATTAAGCTAACAGGTTACAAAACATATCAACCTACCAACCTTTAAACCTTAAATAAAATCTCTTTCTCGAATATATTATCCAACCCCATAAGACAGGCAGGGTCAAAATATTTTTTAAGGCGCGCCATTTCCTCTATCTGTGATTTATTATACATAAGCTTTAAGAAAGGCTTTTTAATCTTGCCTATGCCGTGCTCAGCGGAAATTGTACCGCCAAGCGTGAGTGCCTTTTTACAAAAAATTTCCATATATTTTTTTGCTTTTAGGCTTTGCTCATCATTCTTGGGTAAAAAATTAAAGTGCAGGTGGGCTTCGCCGATGTGCCCGAAATTAACATAGTCAATTCCGCAATTCTCGCCTTTTTCTTTATAAAAATTATACATTTCTAAAATTTTTTCAAATGGCACCGCACAGTCCAGCGAAGCTTTAAGCTGGCTGTGCTGCCTTAAAAACTCATTGATAAGCTGGGGTAATTTATGCCGGAATTCAAATACCTTTTCTCTTTCTCTTACGGTATCTGCCAGTATATTATTATCAGAAAATGTTGCATACTCCTCAATTGAACTTATCCAGTTATCCATTAAGCTATTATAATCTTGCCCCAAGCCAACTGTTTGCTCAAAATAAACTGCGCAAGCGGCATCAGGGATGAAAGAATACTTTTCCTTAAGCATTCTTAGGGAATTCCTGTCAAAAAACTCAAGCGAGGCAGGGCAAACATTTTTAAATTTCTTTATTTTTACTATAAATTCTAAGCCATCCTGCTCCTTTTTGAAAAAGATAAGGCCGTCAAAAACATTTTCGGGAATTTCAGAAAGCCTAAGTTTACAGGAAGTAACTACTCCCAACGTACCCTCGCTTCCGATAAAAAGGTCAATTAAATCCATATTATCCTTTACGAAATAGCCTGCCTGGGATTTAATTGACGGTTGCGTATAGTGCGGTAAGTTGAATTTAAAACTTTTTCCGGAATATTGAAAATCAAAAACTCTTTTATTAGCCAAAATTTTTCCTCTTTCAATTTCCAAAATTTCCCCGGTAGGCAAAACCACACTTATCGTGGATATATAATTTCTTATCGAGCCATATCCAAACCCGCGCACGCCGGAAGCGCAAGTTGAAATTGCGCCGGAGACTAATGCGAGGCTCTCCGTGGGAGATGCGAGCAGGCTTAGATTGAACTTTCGCGCCTCCTCTTCTAAGTCTTTAAAGCTTGCTCCAGCTTGTAAATACGCCATTTTTTTTGTTTTGTCGATATCTATTATCTTATTAAGCATTTCGACTGACATAATAACCCCTTCTTGCGCAACACAACCGGCAGTTGTTCCGGTTTTTCCCGCAACAACCGTAAAAGGTGTTTTTTTTATGTAGAAATTTCTGATGGCGTCGTTTATTTCGCCCAGAGTTTGCGGAATGTATAAGCTGGATGCGTTGCCTTTGAGGTTAGAAGTATCTTCAAGGTAACTCTCGAATTCTTCTTTTTTTGTTTTTATAATCATTGTTGACCAAGCCATATATACCGCGAAACCGCTAAAGACCGCAAAAACGCAAAAGGAATATAGATATACAGTAGAAATATAATTTAAATACAATGGAAATACAGTTGCATGGAAGGCCTTAAATAATAGAAGCGTGACAACATTGACAATGTATATCAACCCTATTTCAACTGTATATCCACTGTATTTCTATCCGTATCAAATATGATTTTTTGCGGCTTTGCGGATACTTTGCGACTTTGCGGTGTAAAGAATAGTTTCAACAGGTTCAATTTAGAAGCTGTAATTAAGGCTACAGGCGAATGCGTCGCTGTCGAAAAATTGCCCTTCAAGGTTTAGCCACATTTTTTGTGTAAACGGTATATCAAAACCAAAAATAAACCCGACTGACTTGGAAAGGTCAGACATCCTGCGGCATCTCACTTCATCCACCCAGTGGATATAATCAACCCGCGACCATCTTGTGCCTAGATATGGTGTCACATACTTTAAATCGTAGGAAGCAAGCAGGGAAACCTGCCAATCGTCCAGCACAGCTTTATTTTTTACGCCCGTTACATACGTTCTTTTGGGATGAACGCTTATGTGCTGGAAACCAAATACTACTTTTGTATTTTTTTTATCCAAAAGGCGAAGACGAAAGCCGTATCCACCGGCAAACCCGGTTGAATAGTCAACTTCTGATGCGTCAACTGGGTGCTGCCTGATATCTCCCGCTCCACCCTTTAAATCTATAGAAAGCCAGTCAAAAATTCCGTATGAAACAAGAAGAAAATTCTGAGTGCTTCGCATTTTTCCATAATCATCTTCAAGGTATCGTTTTAAAAGTGTGTGGTTCTGAAGGCCGGCGAAAAATTGTTTTTTCTGCGGCATCTTTGTACCGTAACAAGGCGCTGCGCATACAGATAGGCAAACTTGGGAAAATAAAATAAATCCCGTTAGAAAACTCACGCGAGGTATTAAACCCCGTGTTCGTAAGATTCGAAATAACCCTACGGCAAGCCGTAGGATATTTTCTAACGGGATAAAAAACACAAAAAGCTTATGCATATTAATTTGTATTATACCAATAATTTTAATGTGGGCAAGCTGTTTTAGATAATTGGGTGGGGTAAACGAAATTAATTAAGTGACCAACCAGGAACTTCTATACTACTTTGCAATCTAACTTCGGGATTATTAAAAGGATCCATGTTTGTAGCAGGGTCAAAACGTAACCGCATCGCAATCTGCACAGTATTTCTGCCAGGAACAACAGCTCCAACCTCAAAGCTATATCCTCTGTTGCTTATTACAGTCTGTTGCGCTGGATCGTTGTCAATCATCTTAATTATTTCAGAATTTTGCGTCCTCTTTTTATATGTAATAATACGATCTACTATGCCGTCTTGATCTGTGTCTTGATTAATACGAACAACATCAGCATGAATATCCGGAGGAAAGTCATTCTTTGTCCTCGTTATTGCATTGTTATTTTTATCGCCTACTGCTAAAAGAGCATCTTTGGCAATACTGTCCATAATAAAAGCTGCCTCATTAAGCACTTGGGTTTTCCGCTCTGAAGACTGCAAGAATTGCCTGCTGCCCATATCAAAAGAAGTAACACCAAGTATAACTACCCCCATAAGAGCAATTGCCAAAATAAGCTCTATTAAGGTAACTGTTTTTTTCATATTATTCTTTAATCAGCGGGATAAGTTATAGTTACGGTCGCCTCTCGATACTGCCTGGTATCCGTTCCAGTGCCTACCTGCTTTACTATATACGTATTAGGGCCGTACGCAAACCCATCTATTGCCGCAGTAACATTTGGCACTTGCACATTGCCTTCAGTACAATTCACATCCGCCCCCGTAACAGCTAAAACTCCTGTATCCCATGTATCCGCTCTAACATAAGTATACAGTGCGTTCAAAACCTGCCTTCCGAGATTTACGGCAGTCAAACGCCTGCTGGCGCGCGCAACATAACGTTTAACGCCCACAAAGGTTGCAGTTAACCCTCCAAAAACCGTAGCCAGGATAATTAAGCCTACTACTATTTCCATTAAAGTAAAACCCGCCAGAGAGTTATTTCTTAAAGAATTCTTTCTCTCTGACGGGTTATTTGTTTTTATAAACATATGGTATTTTACGAGCAACCGTTAGCCGTCGGATCTGCAGTACCATTGTTGATACTAAAGTTTCCGAAATTAGCTGAAAGAGCCTGTGCACAAAAGCTGGCGTTACCGCTAGCTGTAACACTATACGCCCAGTCTCCAGCTGGCAAATCTAAATGTAACGCAGTATTACATGCGGCGGTATCGGCGCACGCTACATATGTATTCATTTCCAGGCGTCTCACTTCTTCCGCATGCTGTATTAATCTGAGCATGCTACGCGCTTCCTTCTGTCTTGCCTGCTCAACTGTTTTCCTATAGCCGACTGCTCCAACAGTTGCCAAAATACCGATAAGCACAACCACTATTATCATTTCCATAAGCGTCATTCCCAACCTATTTCTCTTTATCGGCATTAATACTTTCACTTTTTAAATCTTAGATTAATTGCTGTTTCTAAAATAAATATCCCTAAAAACAATTAGCAACCTTTATATCCTTTTGGGCAGGTACCGGTACTACAACATAAACCTGAAGCGTTATCGTAAATCGACAAAGTGTAATTCCCGGCTTGACTTGCCATGCTAGCCAAGAAACCATTCTTTGTTGCACTTGTACAAACAGGGGCATTGAAATATCTAAGGTTTCCTATCTCCACATCCAAATCAGTACAATTGGAAGTCATAGCTGAATGTTCAGCGTAATAACGAAGCTGCGCGCTTCGTATAGCGCCTAAAATACTAGCTGCCTCACTTGAACGGCCCCTTTCTGCAACATTAAAAAACTGGGGCAAACCTATCATAGCAAGAATACCAATAATAATTACCACGATAATCAATTCCATCAATGTAAAACCCTTTTTCACGAGCACCTCCTTTTTTATGCTTTTACGCCAAGAAACAACTGTATATAATTTATACCATTATCCCCAAAAAATGTCAAATACCTTTTATGCGTCAATTTGACCAATACTCATTACAAAAATCAACGCTTTCTTTTTTACCGACGATAACTACATTCCCCCGCCGGTTGCAATCTTAAATAACGGTAGGAATAAAGATATGACAACAGCGCCGATGAGGACTCCCAGGACTAAAATTAGCATCGGCTCAAAGGCAACAATCATACGCTCAACCCTGGTGCTTAATTCCTTGCTGTAATGTATCGATATTTTCTTAAAAATTTCCGGCATACTTCCGGTTTCCTCTCCTATCTTTGCCATTTCAGCAATAAGCGCAGGAAACATATTAAGTTTGCTGAATTCACGCGATAGCGATGCGCCGTCTTTTACTTTATTCTTTACAAAAATTATGTTTTTTTCAATGACGCTATTACCTATGCCTCTCGCCGAGATTTCAAGAGCATATACAAGAGGAAGCCCGCTGTCTAAAAGTATGTATAGTGTAGAAGTAAACCTGTCCAAAGCGAATAAAAAAAACAATTCTCCGGCAATAGGAAGTTTCAGGCTTATCCTGTCGCGTAATTCTTTTGTTTCTGGCCGGCGCATAAAAGTCACTATCGCAAAAATCAGTCCAATAAAGATGATTATAACCATTATGGAATTCTTATCAACAAAATCTGCGATAGCGAAAATAATCTGAGTAGGAAGCGGTAATGTGACTCCAAAATCCCTAAAAATCTCAACAAATTTAGGAAGTATAAACTTAAAAAAGACACCAATAGCAATCGTCATCGCTCCGAGAAGAATAAGCGGATATATCAATGCGCTTATTATTTTTCTTTCAAATTCCATCCTTATATCAAGATAATCCGCCAATTTGTCTAAGACCGTAGGCAGATTTCCTGAGGCTTCGCCGACCTCAACAATTGCCCTCCAGAGAGGCGAGAAAGCTCCCGGATACTTGGCAATCGCTTCCTTGAAAGACAATCCTTCTTTTATATACTGGCTGCATTCTTTTAGAATTTTACCTAATTTAGCGCTCTCGGTTTGGGAAGAAATAATTTCCAGGCTTCGAAGCAGAGTCACACCGCTGGAAAGAGTCGTGGCAAGATTCCTGGCCAAAAAAGCTAAATCGTAAAGCTTTATAGAGGAACGCCTTCCTTTTTGGTTGGCAAAGAAAGATAAGAATGGTTTTTCGCTTTTACCGGCTGTTTCATTTATGGAAACGATAAAAAGCCCTCTTGCCTTAAGCTTTGCAATTAACTCTTCTCTTGAAGCAGCATCTTCTATGTCTTTTATGGTCTTTGCGTCTTTAGTTTTTGCTAAATAACTATATTTTGGCATGTTGATTTATTATAATATTTTAGTAGATAAAATCAAGCATTTTAATAAACATCAAGCACGCACTAATTTTCACGAACAAAAAAATCCACGCTACATAACCATTCGTGTTTATTCGTCCTTCGACTCATTTCATTCGCTCAGGACGACCCTGAGCGAAGTCGAATGGGTCGTTTCAAATTCGTGATAATTTGTGCTAAAATTAATAAACGGTCGCAACAGAAAGAATTTCTTCCAGAGAAGTAATGCCCTCTTCTATCTTTTTTATTCCGCTTTCAAGCAGGCTTAATGTGCCTTTTTTCCTTGCTATTTCCATAATTTTTGAAGCTTCAAGCCCCTTATAAATAGCTTCTCTGATTTCTTCATCAATAAGTATAACTTCACTGACAAGGCTACGGCCTTTATATCCTATAAAATTACATTTTTCGCAGCCCTTTGCCTTATAGATTACGGGAGAATTTATGGTTATGCCTAACGGTAATTTCTCTTGGCTAATCTCATATGATTCTTTGCAATGAGCGCATAGCTTTCTAATCAACCGCTGGGCGACAATTAAACGTAAAGACCCTGCAACGAGATAATTGGGAATACCTATATCTATAAGCCTTGTTATTGTCGAAGGCGCATCGTTTGTGTGAAGCGTTGAAAGGACAAGGTGGCCGGTAAGAGCAGAACGAATACATATCTCTCCTGTTTCTAGGTCTCTAACTTCCCCAACCAGGATTATATCGGGGTCTTGCCGTAAAAAGCACCTTAATGCGTTGGCAAAGGTAAGCCCTATTTCCGGTTTTACCTGAACCTGGTTTGTCCCCTCAAGCCGGTATTCTACAGGATCCTCAACTGTAAGGATGTTTAAGGTTGGCGAATTTAATTCACTCAATGCCGCATAAAGAGTTGTAGATTTTCCGCTGCCGGTTGGGCCGGTAAGAAGAATCAGCCCATAAGAAGAAGAAATGCCCTTTCTTATCTTCTCTAATTCCTGGGGCAAGAATCCAAGCTTAGCCAAATCAAGCGGGACTCTGCTTTTGTCCAAAATTCTTAAGACTATCTTTTCACCGTAAATTGTAGGAAGTGATGAAACTCTTAGATCAATCAGTTTTTCTCCTGACTTAACCATAAAACCGCCGTCTTGCGGAAGGCGTTTTTCTGCTATATCCATTTTGGAAAGTATTTTTACTCTTGATATTATCGGCAAATATAGGGAAGCTGACGGGGAAGGCATTTCATATAAGACACCGTCAATTCTGTATCTTAAGCTTAGTTTATCATACCTAGGCTCTACGTGAATGTCGGAAGCCCCGTCTTCAATTGCCTGCCTTATTATTAAATCAACTAATTTTACAACCGGCGCTTCCTCTGCCTGGGCAATAATTTTATCAAGGCTTAAATCGGTTTCTTCGGCAAATAATTCCTTGATACCACCCTGCTCCTCGCCTTGTATATCCATAGCCTCACGGAAAATCCGCTCTTTTCCGTAAAAATTTTCTATTGCTTTCAGGATATCGGAGCGTGTTGAAATTACTATATTTATCTCACAACTTGTAAATTTTTTAAGATTGTCGATAAGAATAAGGTCAAGCGGGTCGAACATAACAACGGTAAGCGAATTTAAACTTCGCGAAAGCGGGAGTATCAGGTTTCTGTTGGCAAAATCATACGGTATTAATTCTTCCAAATTCTGGTCAGGGGCAGGTTTTAATTTTCCTGAAGCTAAAGAAATATACGGGATAGATAACTGTTTGCTTAAGGCAATAACAATTTGTTCTTCGCTTACATAACCAAGCCTAAGCAGCACTTCGCCTAATTTTCCGCCTTCTTTTTGTTGAAGCGAAATGGCTTCGCTTAACTGTTCTTTTGTGATAACACCTTCGAAGATTAATATGTCGCCTAATCTTTTATATCTTGTCATGCCCTACGCTTGGATTATCTTTACTACTTAGGTATAATTCCTAAAAAGGAATAAGCTGGATAGAACTCACAGAGGTAACATCCCAACCAATTATTTCACAACATTGGGATTAGATAAACAGTGCAATTAAAATATAAATTCGCTCCAAAAAATGATAATTTACCGGGAGTATTTATCCATTGCTATGGTCATAACTTCGCGCCGTGAAAAACCTATTTCACGCGAAAGAGTTCTTCCGGAAGCTGAAAGCATAGGCGTATCTTCAACGATTTTTGGTGTCATGAAAACAAGCAATTCTCTTTCGCTGCGGTTATCGTCTTTATAAGTGAACATATTGCCGATAAAGGGAATATCACCCAGAAAAGGGACTTTACTGATTGTTTTGGTGCTGTTATTTTTTATTAATCCACCTAAAAGTAATGTTTCTCCATTAGCTAAGCGTAAAACAGTTCTGGCGCCTCTTTCTTCGGGATTTTTTATTTTTCCGGTTGCGCCTGTAGTTAAAGTCAAATCGCTATTCGTTGCGGTTCGGTTAAAAACCTCCACAAACAATGTAATTTCTCCTGTATCCTTATTCACCTGCGGGGTTACCCTTAATTTAGTTCCGGTTTCTGTTCTTTCTGTGGTTGATGTCTGCACGCCGGTTTCTGTTGTTGTAGTATTTATACCTATAGCTTCATTGGTGGTTAAATTTATCTCGGCTGTTTCATTAGAAAGCGTAAGGATTTTTGGCCGGGCTAAAATTTTTGTTGTAGTATCAGTTGAAAGTGCCTGTATATACATATTGAAAGTCTGTATATCCAAAGTGCCGTAGGTAAAAGTTTGTGCTGGAGTCTTAACAAATTTTTCTAATGGAAAGGCCGTTGACCTTAGCGGTCCATTATATACGGCTTGAAAATCATTCGACCCCAGAGTTTGACCATATTTAAACCCTATTTGGTCAACTAAACCTTTTGTTACGTCAAGCATCTCCACTTCAATCATTACTTTAGGCACAGGCATATCAAGATTGCGTATTACTTCGTCAATTATCGGAAACTGCGCCGGGACATCAACTACTATAAGAGAATTGGTTATAGGGTCTTCGCTAACCTTTCCAAATTCGGTCAATATATTCTTTATAGTGTTTTTTATCCCTGAATCTTTCTTGTCTGTCTCTTCACTGCTGCTATCACTACCGCTACTGTTGTCTGACGTGCTGCTACTGCTGCCAGAAGTTCCAGTTGGAGACTGTGGTTCCATTATAACATTTATCTCTTTTTGCTGCCTGGAAGATCTTATCCTAACATATTTTAAATGATACACTTTGGTCATTAATTCAATAGTGGGTTTCCCCATTTCTTTTACGACAAACATATTCGCATCAGGATAATATTCGTAAGTCAAATTATTTGCCTTAAATATTATATCCATAGCTTCTTTAAGCGGCACTTTCTCCAAATATAAAGTTAAGGTTCTTTCCTTTACCGCTTCCGTAGATACAAAATTAAGCCCAGTCTGCTGGCTGAGCATTTTTAGCGTATCTATAAGTTTTGCGCCTTCTAAATCCAGAGAAATAAGTTTTTGCGTGCCGGAGACAAGATAATCTCCGTAAATATTATCTTGTGAAAAACTAATATTTAAAGGTATTAAAAGTAAAGATAAAACTGTTAGAATAATTTTTCTCATTTTGCCTCCTTTTTCCCTGTTACTTTCATTTCATATAATTTTCCCTCATAAAAAATAAATACATTATTTTTTTCTATCTTGTAAACTTTACCATCTAAATTTTTAAGCGTATCGCCCACTTTATATACCTCTCCGTCTATTATTGCCTGGGGAGTATCGGTATCCCACATAGCCCCTTCAACTATAACCGGCGGAGGCGTTGAAGTTTTTGTTGTTCCGGTAGGAGAAACAGTATCTCCATCTTTTTCCGGAAGTAGTGAATCAAATGGATCTTCCTTATTCTCCACCCCAAGGCAATTATAAGACAAAAACGAAACAGCCGCCAAAAATATAATAATACTTTTTTTAATCATCATTGTTCTATGATAAAACTTTTTACAGTAATGTCTGCCAATCTTTTCTTATTTTCCGCACCCCTCACCTTTAATATTTCAATGATAACCTTCTTTTCTTCAAGTGCATTTAGAAAATTCACTATTGTTGCATAAGATTCGGACGTTGCCCTTAAGCTAAAGGACATTTCTGAATAAAAATTTTCCTGCTTGCGCGTGGGGCTAAGATAAGTAACATTGATTCCGTAATTCTTCGTTTTTTCTTCTAAAAAATTCTTAAAAAATTCCTGGTCTTTCATAAAAAAATTTTTCTTTAGCCCATCGTATTCATTGCTCACTTTATTCCATTTTTCTATCAGAAGCTTGCCCTTTTCCACATCGCTCATCTTTTTTTCCAGGTCTTTAATAATTAAAGAATGCTTTGTCCATAGGCCTTTTATGACAAAAATTGAAACTGCAATAATTATAATAGAAAGCAATATATTTTTATAACGTAAAATGTCTTTCACGCTACTACCCCTCCTCTTTCAACTGGGACAAACACATTCTTTTTCATAAGTTTGCTAGTTAAGCCTTATCGTAAAGTATGTTACGGTATACTCGCCAATTACCCTTCTTTCCAGAGAAACCATTTCGATGTTGGAAAAAATTTCCTTTATGTCAGTGTCTTTTCTAAGATTTGAAACAAAATTATCTACCTCTGTACGTTCGTTGTAGGCATCCCCAAGAAAGATAAAACCGGTGAGAGAGGTTGTGTATTTTTTACCGCGGTAATCGACATCAATATTTTCAAACCACAAGCCTTTTGGCCTTAATGAAGAGAATTTCTCAAGGGCAGGGGCAATGGGAGAAACTTCTTTTACTAAATTATTCAATTTAACGGTTTGTTCCTGCTTTTTTGCTAGTGCAACTTCTGCTTCAGCCCAAGAAAGGCCTTTCAATTCCTGCGGCCTTTCCAATGCTGCCTCTGCTTTTTCAAGTTTATATTTTAAAATACTTGCTTCGTTGCCAAATACAACTGCAATAACAAACGAGGCAAGAAGCCCTGCTCCGATTAAACCTGCAATTAACCATATTTTTAAAGGAACTTCTCCTTCAACTAGTTTTTGTTCAGCATATTCTTCTGTTTTCTTTAAAACTGGCCGGAATTTATACGGTGAATCTAAAGTTACCGCACCCAAAGCTTTAATAGTTTCAAGCTCCGCTTGGGATATATTAGCTAATTCATAAGGCGAGACTGATTCCACATTTATTTGCAGCTCTTCGCTCAAAGAAGCATTAATAGTATCTTCTTTGCGGCTACTTATCATAATAAATTTTTCCAATTCATAAGTTCTAAATTCACGCTTAAAATACTGAAAACTCAAACGTACAGATTCTATAAATTTATCTGTATCAAGCACATTTCCTTTTTTTACTATTGTTATATACTGGCTGAAGACCGGTAAATCTTCATAAAAAAAAGTAAGATAGCCTTCGCTATCAGTGACATCCAAAAGCGCGAAATTTTTTATCTGCGAAAATTGCTTGGAAGATTTCAATATTTTTACAAGAGACAAAGAAGATGGCTCAATTATAACGGCGTTTAGATTAAGATGCGAAAACATCTCCTGGATTTTATAAATGTTATTTTCTCTTATACCTACGAAAGAAATATTCAGCTTTTTTTCGTTTGGATAACGGACATAGCTGTAATCCCACATCAATTCTTCAATCTTAAACGGAATATATTTTTCAATTTCAAAAACTAAAGAGGAATCTATGCTCTTTTTGCTCATTAACGGCATTTCCAGCGAACGGAATATAAACTCTTTATCAGTCAAAGAAACATAAATATCTTTTTCCTCGGAACCTATTTCTCGTAAAATTTTATTAATAAGCGCCTGCCACCTTATTTCTTCATTGAGATTTTCTACCTTTGCTTCCTCTTCTACGGAAGATAAATCATAACGCACGCTAGAAAGCACCTTCTTACCTTCAAGGCTTACCGCACCTATTGAATTTAATCCCAGATAAAGGCCTATCTTTTTTTTGCTCATATTATTTTCTATTTAATTGTATTTTTAAGCCACTCATCTATATACTTTCTATCAAAACGCCATACCTTGCCGACTTTTAATCCGGAAATCTTCTTTTGGTGCAGCCAGTTATAAATGGTCTGTTTCTGCAAACCAAGATATTCCGAAAGTTCGTTAATCGTCATTAATCTGGGTATCCTTTTTTTTCTCATTTTTTTATAAATTAATGGTAATACCATTTAAATATTTATTTATAGTTATGTCAAGAATAATTTACTATAATTTATCATAATCTTCTATATATTGTATATAATAGCAGGTACTACTATATATTGTGTTAGTAAAAATCATTACTCTTATTGATGTAATTTAAGCTGAAAATATACTGCGTAAGTGCAATATCTGCATAATCCTTATTATATATTATACCTATATATAATATAAGCTGTAATCCCCAAAAAAAAAGTCTGCTGACAGCTGTTTATCCAATATTTTCTGCCTGAAACAGGCTAGCCTTATAAAATAATTAAGGTGGCGGGTGATAACGGCTACCCGGCATTCAACTGGGCCCAGCAGGCCTTAAGCCTGTTAGGTAAAGCAGCTTTGTCCGTCATAAACCTATGATACAAATAGGCTAAAGGTTAACAATACACGCTATTTTATAGTAATCTCTGTAATAATAAGACAAAGCAGGTTTTGCTGTTGTTACCCGCAGATGTCACTGTTATTGTTAAGTTTTACGTTTAGGCGGGTTTCAAAAATTGGCTAGCCAGATAAGAAGAACGCACATAGGGTGAACTCTTTACTTTTTTAAATCCGAGGCTATATGCTATTTTTTCTAAAGAAAGGAATTTACTGGGGGCAATGTACTTTTTAACCGGATAATGCCTTAATGAAGGCGCTAAGTATTGGCCCAAAGTAAGAAAATCGCAGTCGGCCTTTCGTAAGTCGAGAAAAACATTTATAATTTGTTTTTCTTCTTCGCCCAGGCCAAGCATAATTCCGGATTTGGTAAAAATATTTCTATTCAACTGCTTAATTGTTTTTAATACCGCTAAAGAACGCGCATAATCAGCTTGTGGCCGTATATTGGCATACAAGGAAGGAACGGTTTCTAAGTTGTGGCTTATGACATCTGCCCGGGAATTTGCAACTTTAATCAACGATTCGTTATTGCCCAAGAAATCAGGGATTAAAATTTCTACTTTTCTAGAACTATCCATATTCTTTATTTCTTCTATTGCTCTATAAAAAAGCTCCGCTCCTCCATCGCTAATATCATCACGCGCCGGAGAAGTAATTACTATATAATGCAGATTTAATCTTTTAACTACTTGCGCTATACGCTTTGGTTCATTCCAATCAATTGCGCAAGCAGTTTCTTTGTTAACAGCACAAAATTTACAGCTGCGCGTGCAGCTATCCCCTAAAATCATGAAAGTAGCAACTCCTTCATTGAAACATTCAGAAATATTAGGACAAAATGATTCTTCACAAACCGTGCGCAGTTGTGATGTGCGAAGAAAATTTTTCATTCCACGGCAAACAGCTAAATTTATTTTTTTATTCAACCAGGAAGGCTTATCCATAAGGAGGCTCGCTAAGGGATTTTATGCTCTATCTTGACTTTTATATTCAGATTTCCATCTTGTTTTGTAAGTGTTGTTTTTCCTTCAAATTTATCCTGCACTATAATTTGGGAATTTTTATTAGTATATCTAAAAAGCAAATCTATGTTTTTTGCGGTTTTTTCATCAAGCGTAAGATTTTTGGCACGTATACCCATTTGGCCCAACTGCAAACCATAAAGAAATGCATTGTTATATGAACGACGCATAAGATCGCTCTCGACAAGTTTATGAACCTGCGGGCTAAAACCTAAAAACGCAGACATTAAAAGAGTCAATCCCAAAATAATAGAAGCTGCTATAGTAATCATTTTTTAACATCAATAAACCAGAAGCGCAGGCCTTGTGTCCTTGAAACCTCCACTTGTGGCTTTATTGTCCCTTTTGTTGCGATATTTACCGTAACAAAATTTGGTTCATACCCTTCATACCACGTAAATGTCACAATGGGCTGATATTTTGCATCAACTAAAGTCAAGATTTCTCTTTCCGGCGTTTTAGATTTTCCGGCTGCATCTAGGGTTTCTAGTATCAAATTTCCGCCCTCAATACGATATTCATACCAAGCGTTATCTGCGGGCTCATCCGGTGTTATTTTATAGATATCTTTCTCTCCAAAAAATTTTAATTGAGTTTTGGTATCAGAAATTGCATTAGTTGCCAGCGAGAAGGCGGAAAGAGAATCTATCCGTACAGCACTCTTTGTGCGTATAGCCATATCCTCAAAAGCATAATTTATTTGGCTTAACATATTATAACGTTCACGGTTAATCATTATCTGTTTACTAAAAAACAGATAGACCGAAAACGACATAGCAATAATTGAAGCTATCATCATTATTGCTATAATAAGCTCTGTAAGCGCAAAAGTCTTTCTCATTATAATATTTTACTACTTTTATTGCCTCTCCGTTGAAACTATTATCAAATTCGCTTCTTTAAGCCGGATACTTCCACGAGGCGTATCCTTCCTCCATTTTATCTGTATCGTATGTTTACTATTGGCACTGACACCATTAAGGGCAAGTACATTACTTATAAAAGGCTGCATGCTTATGGGCGTACGGGTTTCAGTTCCTTCCGAGGTTGTTCTGCCATCCAAGAAACACCCGGTAAAAATAGTATCTACAGGCGTGATACCTGAATCGTCATCTATATGTATAGCAATATTATATATAACCATAACATCTTTGTTTACGGGATAATCAAAGTTTATTGATAAACCGGTTATCGGCCTATAAGAGCCGGATGCAACCATTGGCGCAGATGAAGGAGATGGCTCAATTTTTAAAGTTTGGGTATGCATATAAGGGTAAGGGACGATATTTGTGAGTTTTACATTTTTTCTTTGGATTGCGCCCGAAGGGTCTTCTTCATTATAAGAAGCAGTAACCTCAATAAGTTTATATGGAATCCGTATGCCTAAAGAAGCGTTGGTTTCCCATTTAGTAGTTATATCCACACGCCAGTCAACAGGGACCTCTCCTGTACCGCTACCGGCATCAACATTGCTGTAAGTTCGCGTAGTTTGCGCCAATCCGCCTAATCCTGCAAATGATTTTGTTAAATATTCTTCTAATTTCTGTGCGGCAACGCTTGTAGCGCGTGATTTATTTTCTGCTTGTTTAAGCATGAATCTTCCGCCCATAAAAACGACTATTATCGTACTTAAACCAATACCTATAATTACTATAGATATTATAATCTCAAGAAGCGTAAACGAACTTTTCTTTTTCATATGGAACACCCAACTAATATCCCAGTGGCACCTGTATGTATCCTCCACAGCCTCAGCTTCGGAGGATTATCCGCCTTCGCTTTGGGCTCGCTTATATAGTGACATCCGCCCTACTTCGCCAAGGCTTCGAAGGGCGTCCTTCGTAGCTTTAGCGAAGGCGGATAAAAAATCTAAAATGAGCCGCAAGCTAATTACTTGCGGCTCAGAATCAACCTATAAACTTATCATTCCGTTATTCTCTCACGCGGAACAACCGTAACAATCAAATTACGCATTTTAGCAGGGCTCTTAATCTGCATTGACGTATCATTATACCACTTTACTGTGATATCTATAGATTGCGGAAGCACTCCCTCGGGAAAACTATCAGCAGTAAGAAGGAAACTGCCTGTATGCGTAGGGTCTTTTGGCTGATAACTGGAAGTAACTCCACCATCGGGAATAGTCATTATTGATTCTGTTCCCTTGCGCACTCCATTTATAAACAATGCAGTTTTTACCTCACCTGCGGGGAATCTCTGATTACTTGTCCCATGCCAAACGTTACAAAGATCAGGCCATATTTTATACGCATCGCCGTCACAATATTTTCCACTGCTGGATGATGCACAACGATTATTGTTAACACCACAATGCTTATAAGCTTCCACGCGCACTGTCCAGGTTATCAGAATATTGGCAGTTTTTCTGTAGGCTTCTTCCGGGCTATAATTTATGGATAGGCCGGGAATATCCTGATATCCAGGATTAGCGTTAAGGGGCGGTTTTGTGTTTTTGCTTTTGCTATATTTGCTCTTAAACCAAAGCGGTGCTAAACTAAAACCATTATTCGACTGGCTGCCTGTTATAGCCTCTGCATCAAACTCTTTTTTCAAGTATTCTCCACAGGTAGGGTTATCGCTTTGATAACTGTAAAATTTAGGGTAACGGGTTGCATCCAAGCATACAGTATTCTCACCTGTAACTTGCCGTATTTGCGGGCCGATATTTGGGGGCATTTGTACTTCTTCGGCAACACCTGCAAACACCGTGCATGTAAAAATAATGATGCTTATTATCGCTATGCGCATATTCCACCTCCTTCTAACCTCTTTAAAATACTAATCCCTCGTTCTTGTGATAATCAATTCGGCTTTGTTTATCCTAGCGGATAAATTCAAGTTTTGAAAACCGGGTATCTGAAGATTTTGAGGAAGAAAATAATATAGCCTTACAGTGTAAGTTTCTCCCTGCTTAACGACTGAACTATCCAATGAAGTTGCCGAGAATATAGAAAATGACCCTTGAAAGCTTTTTTGATGCATTATGCTTCTATGCACTTCGTTACCTTTGCTATCAATAACTTTAACCATAGTAAAAAAATAAGTAGGTATATCAGCTGCATCAATTACGCCGCTAAATTCGGTAAGAGCTGCAACTTGCCAAAAGATAACAAAAGCTTCCCGACTGCGCGCTACAAATTTATAAAATAAATTTGTATCTATTTCCTCAAAACAACCAGAGCAGGTACTGCCCGGAGATGGATTAGTAAGGCAGGCTAAAGCTTCCTGCTGCAATGTTATACAGGTAGATAAAGCAAGCCCATCACAACTAGCCCAATTAACTCTTTCTGTGCACTTGTCTATTTCACAATTGTTTTCAAAACCGGTACCACATACGTTTTTGTTACAACAATAAACCCTCTTAGTGCATTCTTCCCATTTATCTGCATAAGAAGAGCAACTGGAAATACAACCTGCATATGTGCTAGTAGGAACATACTCATAACAATCATTGGGCGGCGGAGAGCTTAAACCAAGGCATTCTGTAATCGGCGTAATTGTATAGTAAGCCGAGGTAGAACAACCGGCAAAACCCACATTTGCCGGGCACCCGGCAAACTTAGGCTGTAGCTTATCCTCTTCGCAAACCCAGTTATTATTTTTGGGTATACATTTTCTGCCAAGAGAAGCCCGAGGTTCGGTGGTGGGGCAGCCTTTTTGCTGGCATTTAGGTATATTCGAACAAGTCATTACGCCTGTTTTATCAGGGCAATCCTGGCAGTTATACAAAATTGAGTTGCATTCTTCAGCTGTACTGGGGCATTTGCAATTTGCAACTGTAGAACAATTATCAGAAGAAAAAGCCAGGTTGCTGCATTGATAAATAGCACTATCTTCCTTTGTGCAACGGACTGCTCTTTGTGGTGAAAATTTTAAACAACAATTAGGGCATTTTGTCTTTAACGTATTAACGCAATAGAAACAACGGCTTGCTTCGTTGAAGGCCGCCTGGCAGCTTATCCCTGACTTTTTCAAAGGGGGATTATATTCTTTATTAACGCTTTCGATCACTTCATCCTGAGGAAGATATTTGAGCAATCTATTGGGGCTCTCGGCGAAAATTGGGCTAAATGTAAATAATACAAAAGATATTATAAGCAAACATAAGGCTAATAATATTTTTTTCATTCAATCACCAGGCTTGGCATCCTTTAATAACTTCACTATTCGTTCCAACTACGGCCATTGTTTTTCCATTACATAAATTACCTCCAACCCGTGTCGCTGTAGCCTTAAAACCGCCAGTTGCATCAGGCACTACGCCGTATGTAAAATTATTATCGTTTATGTAAACACTCAAAGTGTCATTTAGTACTGCCAAATCACATACTGCCCCGCACGTAAAATATTGGCTGGATTCATTGTCCAATTTGTATCGTTTCTCTGCATTATAGATTGAAATCAAATTGAAGTTTGCGGCTTCGGCTTTGTTTTTTTCCATCAATTTTCCGTAGGTTGGAACTGTGATAGAATAAAGTATGGCGATAATGATAATCACCACAATTATCTCTAAAAGCGTAAATGAGGTTTTTCTGAAGTTAATGACCCCTCCCCTTTTTCCCGTGTTTAAAATATACCATTTTTAGATAGCAATATCAAGCATTTTCTTTATTTGAGGCTTAAAAGGCAACACAGATTATGCCCAATTATTCGTATTTTTTGGATAATTAGCTGCTAATTTCATCAAGAATCCTTAGCTTATGAATTTTCTTTAAATTCCAATCTTTAGTCGTATATTTTGTCTCCATAAGGCAATAAGAATGCTGCCTTTCTTTTGCCGAAAGCCTTCCAGGGTCAAACTTAATATCGAAAACGCTTTCGAAAGCTTTATAAAAAGTATCGGCGATTTCCCGAAAATCAGTCCGGCCATTCGGTAGAAGCTCATCAAGAAAAGTGGTTTTTAGGCATAGCTGTTCGGTATTATTTATCGAATCCTCTATTAACGTAAAATCGAGCTCTTGCGGTATGCTTCCGTGCTGAAAAATCAAATTTTTCCTTCGCCTCTGAGCATTGCCTCCTATTTTTTTACCGTTTATCACGAAATCGAAATATTCACAGGAAGTATAACAAAAATTTTCACGCCTCTCTAATCGTTCAGGAAATGCATCTTTTACAAATTCTGCCTTAAAGCCCAATTTTCTGTAGAACTCTTTGATGAAAGAATTAAGCACTTCATATGACTTTTTTACTTCGCAAGGTAAATTCAAATCAGCCAAAGAACAAGTTATGCTATAGGTAATTTCTCTGTTATGTAAAATAGCTGCTCCGCCGGTTAACCTTCGTACGAATGGAATATTTATTTTTGGTTTTAATACGCCGGGGGCATCTTGGTTGTAGCCTATGGAAATAAACGGCTCGTGCCAGCCGTAAATTCTAAGTGTGGGTACTTTAAATTCAGGGTAGAAATAAAGGATTGCCTCATCCACCGCCATATTGTAATAGCCGTTACACTTATCGTCTAAAATTAAACGCCATTTGGTGTTCATTTTGAAAAATTACAGGTTCCAATACACAAATTACAAACAATAAACAATTTCAAAATAACAATTACCAAAAGATATTTTTCTGTTTGTAATTTTGGCCATTGTTTATTGTAATTTGTTTGTGATTTGTATATTGTGATTTGGAATTTTATTTCTCTTTAGTCCATCTCAAGTTAGGATTTCTGGCGGCCCTTACTTCATCTACTCTTTTTACAGCGGTTGTGGAAGGTGCATTGTGCAGTATTTCTTTATTTTCGTCTATTTCTTTATTGATTTTAAGCATACTCTCTATAAAATAATCCAAAGTTTTTCTGCTTTCTGTTTCGGTAGGCTCAACCATTAATGCCTCTTTTACAATTAATGGAAAATACATTGTCGGCGGATGCATACCATAATCAATCAGTCTTTTTGCTATATCCAAAGCAGAGGCGCCTTTTTCTTTTTGTTTCGTACAGGAAAAAACTACTTCATGCATAGAAGGCTTGCTTGAAGCTAGATTATAATCATTTTTTAATTTTTCTCTTATATAATTTGCATTTAGCGTTGCATTTTGAGCAACTCGCACCAGGCCTTCTCTGCCAAGCCTAAGCAGGTACGCGTAAGCCCTGACTAATACGGAAAAATTTCCGTGGAACGCCCTGACCTTGCCGATTGAGTGTTCTATTTTATAATTAAAATAAAATTTATCTTTCTTTTTGTCAATTACAGGCGCCGGTAAAAAGCCTGAAAGCTTATCTATCACACCAACTGCGCCTGCGCCTGGGCCGCCGCAACCATGCGGTGTAGAAAAAGTTTTATGCAAGTTAAGATGTATTACGTCAAAACCCATTAGCTGTGGGTTAGTTATTCCAAGAAGCGGATTAAAATTTGCACCGTCATAGTAAAGAAGCCCGCCGTTTTTATGAATAATTTTGGCAACTTCTAAAATATTTTCTTCGAACAGCCCTAAGGTATTAGGGTTAGTAAGCATAATAGCTGCTGTTTCGCTATCTACAGCTTTATTTAATTTATCCAAATCTATTAATCCATCTTTATTGCTTTCTATAACCACGGTTTCATATCCGCACATCGAGCTGGTCGCCGGGTTTGTGCCGTGAGAAGAATCCGGTATTATAACTTTTCTTTTTTTATTCTTCATTACCTTGTGATATTTCCTAACCATAAGCATTCCGGTAAGCTCTCCCTGCGCTCCGCTTGACGCCTGGAAGCTAAACCGCGACATCCCGGTTATTTCACAAAGAAGGGCTTCAAGATTATAAATAAGCTCTAATGCACCTTGTAAACATTCTTCGTTTTGGTATGGATGCAGGTTAAGAAAGCCTTCAAGGCTGGACAGTTCTTCATTTATCTTTGGATTGTATTTCATTGTGCAGGAACCAAGCGGATAAAAGTTGGTATCCAACGAAAAATTACGTTTTGATAAATTAGTATAATGCCTGACCACTTCAAGCTCACCCAATGAAGGAAGCTCTAAATCATTACGCAGGTAGTTTGCCGGTAATATCTCCTTCGGCTCTTTCAGCCCAATTTCTGGCTTTTTAACGTAATTTGCCGTTATCCCGGAATCGCTTTTCTCAAAAATTAGTCTGTTGTCCATAATTTTTTTAAAATCTAAACACTAAACTCGAAACTCTAGACAAACCACAAACACGAAACTATAAACTCTAAACGTTTAGAGTTTGAAACATTAGAGTTTCGAGTTTGTTTAGAGTTTAGGGTTTCGGGTTTAGGATTTATCATATACCTTTTAATACTTCTATAAACTCATCTATTTGTTCTTTCGCCTTTATCTCTGTGCAGCAGCTTAATATTCCATTTTTAAGTTTAGGGTAGAAACTGCCAACGCCTAAACCGGCAATTATTTTTTTCTTATATAGTTTTTTTAATACACTCTTTGCATCATCTATCTGCCAGATAAATTCATTAAAAAAATGCTGCGAAAAATTTAGCTTAACACCCTTAATCTCTGCGAGCTTCCCGTAAAGATAATGAGATAGATTAAGTGAATACACTGCACATTTCCGTATCCCATCTTTGCCCATCAACGATAAATAAATTGCTGATTGAATTGCGTTAAGCGATTGATTGGAACAGATATTGCTGGTTGCTTTTTCTCTTTTTATGTGCTGCTCTCTCGCCTGTAGAGTAAGGCAATAAGCAATTTTATTTTCACGGTCTACGGTCTTACCCACGAGCCGGCCCGGCAGCTGACGAAGATATTCATTCTTTGTTGCAACAAAGCCAAAACTAGGCCCCCCTAAGCTTAGGCTGCCACCTAACACCTGGCCATCACCGCAAACAATATCTACACCTTGATAGGCCGGCTCTTTTAGCAAACTCAAACTAAGTGGATTTGTAACAAGAATTGTCAATATGCCTTTTTCTTTGACTAAAGAGGAAAATTTTTCTGTATCTTCGATAAGTCCGAAAAAATTCGGGCTTTGCAAAGCAAAACAAGCTGTATTTTCATCTATAACCGATTTTAGCGCAGTTGTATCCGTGAAGCCTTCCGTGTCAAAATCAATTTCCTGTATTTTAAAGTTGAAGCCGCTTAAGTATGTATAAAGTGTCTTTTTATATTCCGGATTAATTGAAGAAGATAATACAACTTTATTTCTCTTGGTTATTCTTAAAGACATAAGCACACATTCAGCCAAACTGCTTGCACCGTCAAACAAAGAAGCGTTTGAAACATCCATACCTGTTAACAGGCAAATATAACTTTGATATTCATAGATTGCCTGAAGTATGCCTTGCGAACATTCAGCCTGATAAGGAGTGTAAGCGGTTAAAAATTCGGCGCGGGAAATTAGTGGTTTTAATGCAGACGGTATATAATGATCGTACAACCCTGCCCCTAGAAATGAGTTAAAACTGTTTATGGTTTTATTTTTAGCTGCAAGGCTTGTAACGAACTGTTTTAGCTCGTATTCGCTAAGGCCGGATGAGATATTAAGTTCATTCTTAAGCCTGATTTGAGAAGGCAAGTGTTTATATAAATCATCCAGGCTTGCCACGCCTACCACGCGAAGCATCTCCTTGATATCATTTTCGGTATTAAGAATGTAAGGCATATTTTTAGACTATAAACAGAAAAATAAACTCTAAACACTAAACTCTAAATCCTAAACAAATATAAAAGTAAAAAACTTTTGGGCTTATAGCTTTTGGATTTTGAGTTTGTTTAGAGTTTAGGGTTTCGAATTTAGAGTTTATCATTTTAATGGGCTTCTTTTGCAACAAAATCTTTATACATAGCTTCATCCATAAGATTGCTCAATTCGTTGTTATTTCCTATTTTAATTTTGACCATCCAGCCTTTATCTTGCGGGGATTCATTAACCCATTGAGGGTTATTTATTAAATCTTTATTTATCTCAAGCACTTCCCCGCTTAGAGGAGAATAAAGCTCACTTGCCGCTTTGGTTGACTCTATGGTACCGAATTGCGCCGCCTGTTTCAGTTTATCTTTAACTTTAGGTAACTCTATAAAAACTATATCTCCAAGAGATTTTTGCGCATACTCGCTTATCCCTATCAGTGCGGTATCTTTATCTATTTTTGCCCATTCATGAGTTTTAGAGAACTTCAAAATACTCATTTCTGCCTCCTCTTTTAGACACAGATTAACACAGATTTTGGAACGGATGAGCACAGATTTTAAATCACAATACACAATCTACAAATTACAAACAATAGACAATAAACAATTTTTAAATTACAAACATGAAAACATTTGTTTATTGTAATTTTGGAATTGTAATTTGTTTGTGATTTGTACATTGTAATTTGTGATTTTAAATCATCTGCGGCCATCTGCGTCTGCTGTCTGTGATCATCTGTGTTTAATGAAATTAAAATTCGCCACTTGTGCTTTATAAAATTTATCTCTTATTTTTATTTCTAGGGAAGTGCCGATTTTACCAAATTCTTTTTCTACGTAAGCCATACCTATGAATTTATCCAGATTTGGAGAAAATGTGCCGCTTGTTACCTGGCCGATTATTTTATCATTACTATACACGCTGTAGCCTTGCCGCGCAATAGCTCTATCATTCATAACAAAACCTACGCGCATACGGGTAATTTCTGCGTTTTCAAGTTTATCTTTGGCAATAAAATCTTTTTTAAACTTAACTACCCAGTTTAAGGAAGCTTCAAGCGGATTTGTGTTATCGTTTATTTCGTGGCCGTATAAAGGATAACCCGCCTCTATACGCAAAACATCGCGTGCGCCCAAGCCGCATAAACATAAATCGTGGGATTTTCCTTTCTCTAATATAACATCCCACAAGGCAGGTGCTACGCAATTAGGGCAATACAGCTCAAACCCATCTTCTCCGGTATAGCCGCTCCTTGATACAATAATATTTTTATTTTCAAAATTTAGCTGCACAAAATGCATATATTTGAGACTATTTATATCTTGGCCAAAGATTTCACTTATAACTTTTACGCTTTTGGGCCCCTGCAAAGAAAGAAGAGAAATTTCAGGGCTTTCATCAACAATCTCCACATTGTCTGCCTTAACATATTTTGCTTCCAGCCTGGCCCTACAAAGCCATGTGTATACTTTATTTATATTGGAAGCGTTGACTACGCACAAAAAACTATTCCCCAAATTATAAACCATAAGGTCATCGATTATGCCTGCTTTTTCATTCAAAAAGACGTTATACTGAAGTTGCCCTGAATTGGTTTTGGAAATATCGTTAGGGGTAAGTGCTTGAAGAAAATCTAACGCGCTGGTTCCTCTTATAATTATCTCGCCCATATGCGAGGCATCAAAAAGTCCGCAAGATAAACGCACCGCTTTTGTTTCCTTTAAAATACTTGAGTATTCTATAGGCAGGGCCCAACCGGAAAAATCTACAATGTGAGCGTTGTTTTCGACGTGTTTTTGATATAAAGGCGTTTTCTTTGGTTCCATTTTAGTTTAAAACTAAGAATTTATAATTGTATCATATAAATTTTTAATGAACAGATAATTTTCTGCTGTCTTTAAACAGCAGAAAATTATAGCGGAGCGTCTGTGAATTTATCCCGCCCTTTCATACCTTAAAATAAATTATTCATAGGTAAGAAAGGGCGGGATAATAGTTAACCACGGATTATCAAAATATCTAAGCTTTCCCTGTTTTAACGATGAATGACAGCGTACGATTATCGGTTGAGTCTCTCCTAAAAGAAAAAAAGTTTTCTTTTGAACAATGACTACACATGTTTAAATCAAAAAAATTATCCTCTCTCAAACCGTGTGCTGTAAGGCGTTTCTCGATAAAATCTATAGGATTAAAATATAAGTCATTATCATCTTTTCTCAAAAATTCGCTAAACTCAGGGTACTCTAAAAACTCCCTGCCCACCTTATAACAACACTGCCTCATACCAAGCCCGGCAATTGCCTTAAATGATTTTAAGGCATATTTAATATTATCAAGTATCCCCTTTTTTGCTCCGCGCCAGCCCATATGTATGATACCAATTATACCCAGCTCTTCGCTGCTTAAAAAAATTGGCATACAATCCGCAGTCCTTACCACACATATAATACCTGTTTTTTTTGTAATAAGCCCATCCCCCTCGAAACAGCCTTGTTTTTGTATTGAATGAATTGTTGAAGAATGGACTTGATTGAGGAAAGCTATTTTAAAATTTTCTGAAGAAGGTTCAAATATCTGAGGGATATCCTCTAAGACATTACCTTTAAATGTTGGCTTGCTGAATCCTGCAACAATATTTTCTTCGAATAAATTCTCTATAAAAAAACAATTCTCTTTTTCTCGCAGTCTTACCACGGTATTTTTAGTTTTTAAAAACAACTGATTAGATGATTTCTATTACCTTTTCGCGGCTGGTTTCGCCTTTTATAATACTTATGTTGTATTTTTTTACCTTGAAATAATCGGCAATAAGCTCTATCAACCTTTTGTTTGCCCTGTTTTCTATGGCAGGCGCTTTAATATATACTTTTAAAGTACCTTCGATTTTTTCTATCTTTTCTTTTTTTGCCCGGGGGATAACTTTAACTTTTATCGTCATCGGATTTGCCCATTGAGTCTATTTTTAAAGATACGCTTTCTATTTTCTTTTTTACATCGTCATATTTTAAAGAAGCATTTCTTAAATGTGTGCCTAATACCGCGTGGTCCTGCAATATAATTTTTATATCCCCATCAAGCCTTCTTAAGATATCATAAATTTCTTTAGCTTTCTTTTCTATCTTTAAAGCATTCAGCCCTATAAATATGGTCTTTAAATAAGCATAAAGCGTGCTGGGGCCTACAACAAACACCCGTTTTGCGTGTGCGTAATCCAGCATGGTTGTTTCGGTAACTATCGAATAATATACCGCTTCCGATGGCACATACATAAGGCAAAAATCAGTTGTACCTTCGTCGGTAAAAATATACGTTGAAGTTTCGTCTATTCTTTTCTTTACACCGTCCAAAAATGTTTTTTTAAGTTTTTCTCTATCTGCCTCCTGCGCTTCGATATAGCTTTTAAATGTATCCAGAGAAAACTTGGCATCTATCGGAACGAGCCCCTGAGGAAGTTTAATTATAAAATCTACTTTTTTACCGTTTCTAAACGTATGCTGCGTAAGTATAACATCTGCCGGCAAAATATCTCTTATTAGCGCATCTAATATTATTTCGCCGACGACCCCTCTTGCTTTGGTAGGCTTTAATATATCGTGGAAAGATTTGGTAAGACTTAGTATCTGCGAACTATCCCGGTCTAAATTGCCTATTTTTTCATACAGCTTAGATAATTCCCCTAACAGGTTTTTAGAGGCTTGCAGGGAGTTCGACTGAGACTGAAGTATATTTTTTGTGAATTCATCTTTAATATAATCTATTTTTTGATGAAGTAAATTATCCTGCGTGCTTTTATTCATTCTTAAAAGAATGATAAAGATGACAATAAGCAAAACGATTATTACACCCAGGAATATATATATATTCATATATAGGATTATTTTAAGCTCGTCTTTATTTTATTGTAAATTTCCTCTGGTTCAGGCATCCTTCCTTCTCCGTAATCTCCGCAAGCAAGTAAGCCTCGCCCGGGATTCAAGAAAATATATCTTTTTAAATTTTTAAGCTTAGCTACATTATCTTGAATTATCAGATTATTCCACATATTTGTATTCATGGCAGGAGCAAAAATTATTTTTTTCGTAGCCGGCAAAGCGCAAATTACTGTCGTAAGAAGATTATCACATATACCATTTGCGATTTTTGAAAGCGTATTTGCGGTTAAGGGTGCAACAACACAGATATCTGCCCATTCGGTTAGCTCTATATGCTTAATGCCTTCCTCCTTTGCCGGAGCAAACATATCAAGATAAACCATATTGGTTGAAAGTGTTTGAAATACTAGGGGCGAAACAAATTTCGTCGCACTTTCCGTCATTAGGACTTTTACAGAAAAACCATCATTAACAAGAAGCCTGACTAACTCGCATGTTTTATAAGAAGCTATGCCTGCGCACACTCCGATTAAAATATTTTTTTTCATTAGCTACCCCCGCATTCTGCAATATTCTCAAGCCTTTCAAAAAGAGCTTTTTTTGAATTAAGTACAAGCGTATTGCCATTTTTATCTATCATAAATGATTTATATCCAAGCTTTAAATCCTCCAGGGCATTTGCTATCACAAAATCGCTTTTATTTTGCTTTAAGCTTTTTAAAGCTTTCTTAATTAAGCTTTTTCTTTTTATTTCCAGTTTAAATTGAATCAGATTTGCGTTTTTCTGTAATTTTCTTATCATTTTTATTATTTTTTCTGCCGGAGTCAATTTCAATATAAGCGATTTTTTCCCGGAAACAATTTTTCCTTTAAACGCCTTGCATAGTTTATAGTCACTTACGGCTGCGCTATGTATTATTGTATCATAACAACCGGTTTTTAGCTCCCTTGTAATCTTTTCTTTAAAATCTTCGAAATATTTAAAAGGAATTACTTTTATGCCGTTTAATTCTGTTTTATCCAGATGCGGAGAGTTTACAACAAGCGTTACCCGATAGCCAAGCCTTCTAAAATTCTTTGCAAGAAATATACCGGTTGTGCCGCTAAATATAGTGGTAATAACCCGCACATTATCAATTTTAATCCAGGTTGGCCCGGCAGTTATTAGTATTTTTTTTGACATCTTTTTTTGCACGAATATCCACGTCCCGCACCTTAATATTTTATTTAGCGGGATCCCGCCAAAGGCGGGAAATTACAAACGAATCGCCATGAATTTATTCGTGTAAATTCGTTTCAAATCAGTAGTAATTCGTGCCTTAGACAAGATAATCTTTCCTTATCCTCTTTAATGAACAGAAAATATTCTTTTTTACAAAAGGGTGTTTCTCGTGTAACTTTTCGATAATCTCTTTAACTGCCTGCCGCTGGGAATCTTGGCCGTAAGGGCATTTGTATTGCGTATCCGGAAAATCAAATTGCTTGGAAAATTCCTCTATTTTTTCTTTTTCTATATAACATAAAGGCCTGATAACCGTTAATGCGCCGTCGAATAATTCTACCTTTGGCGGCATTGTAGTTATTTCTCCGTTAAAAAACATGTTCATCAAAGTTGTTTCATTTATATCGTCAAGATTATGCCCCAGGGCAAGTTTATTACACTTATTCTCACGGGCGGCTTCAAAAAGCGCTTTCCTTCTATTCCAGGAACACCAGAAACAGTTTATTTCATCTTTCACAATCGACATTTCTTTTGTTACATACTCTATCCCGTTTAAATTAAAATAGTTCATTAATATATCTTTGTCCACTTCTATAAAATTTGTATCCACAAAACAAGCAACTATTTCAAAATCTATAGGTATACGCGCTTTACGCATTATAAAAAGCTTAAGAAGTGAA
This sequence comes from Candidatus Omnitrophota bacterium, assembly GCA_023227945.1. Taxonomy (GTDB): domain Bacteria; phylum Omnitrophota; class Gorgyraeia; order Duberdicusellales; family 4484-171; genus JAJYOP01. The sequence goes on along the minus strand of JALOCC010000013.1, from coordinate 6,953 downwards.
AGGCTGTCCAGGCCTCCGGAAACTGCGACGAGGACCCGGTCTTTATCTTCAAGCATGCCGTAATCGGAAATGGCACGCCCCATAGTTTTATATACGTATCGGGTTATGCCAATTAGCTCTACTCTTTCGGTTAAAATATCCATTAGCTTTTAAATGCTTTCTTTATTTAGCACGTAGGATGAACTATTTTTTCTGCAAATTACTATCTAACGTTTAGGATTTCTATAGCCTTCCCTTGGGCCTTTCCTTTCTCTTGCTATCTCAATTATCGGCCTTTTGCCTGTTCCTAATTTCTTAAAGGTCTGGACTATTATTTCTGCCTCCTCAAAAGGAACGGTCACAAAAGAAAATTTTTCAAAGATTCTTACGTCCTGAATTTTGCGGCTGTCTACGCGGGTTTTTTCTCTTATAAAATCAACCAGTTTTTGCGCATTTATATGGTCTATGCTGCCCAAGGCAACGAAAAGGCGGGCTTTTCCTTTTGTGTCGATTGAAACATCCCTTATTTCGTTATAGCTTTTTTCATCAAGCTCATCTCCAAAGGTATGTTTAAGCAGTGACGCAAGCACAATTCTAGCATCCTGCTCTTTTAACATATCCTCCGCAAGGCTTAGATAATCCATGTAGGACTCAGATCCGAGAATAGCTTCGAGCCTTTCTTTTATTTTTTCTTTTTTTGTCCGGATAATTTCGGAAATTTGCGGTAAGCGTTCTTTTCTTATGTTTGTTTTTGCGATACGCTTTATAAAAATCAGTTTTCTGGTTTCGTCAGGTGTAACAAATGTTATGGCGGTGCCCTCTTTTCCGGCTCTTCCGGTGCGGCCTATTCTGTGCACGTAGGATTCAGGATCCTGAGGAAGGGAATAGTTAATAACATGCGTTAAATTAATTATATCTATACCGCGCGCTGCAACATCTGTAGCAACCAAAATATTGATTCGTTTTTTCTTGAATTTATCAAGAATACGTTCTCTCTGAAATTGCGATATATCGCCATGCAGAGCTTCCGCATCATAACCCCGGTCCATAAGTTTTTTCGCAAGTTCATCCACGTCTATCTTGGTCCGGCAAAAAACCAATCCATAAAATTCATGCTCCACATCTATTATGCGGCACAGCGCTTCAAGCTTATCTGCATATTGAACTTCGAAATATATCTGGTCTGTAAGCGCAACTGTGGGTTGCTCTGCCTTAATTCTTATTATTTCATATTCTTTCATATACCTTTTGGCGAGGCTCACTATTCTCTCGGGCATGGTTGCCGAAAAAAGCAATATTCTTTTATTTTTATTTGTATGTTTTAAAATTTCTTCTACATCTTCGATAAAACCCATATTCAGCATTTCATCCGCCTCATCAAGAATAAGATAATCTATTGTTGCAAGATTTAGGCTTTTGCGCCGAAGATGGTCAAGTATTCTTCCGGGGGTTCCAACAACTATATCAACTCCTCTATGCAACCTTCTTAATTGTTCTTCTATGGATTGGCCACCGTATACAGCTGCAATCTGTAAATTTTTATTGCCTTTAAGTGAATTTATCTCCTGAGCCACCTGTAAAGCAAGTTCTCTTGTCGGCGTCAGGATAAGCGCCTGCGGATAGCGCGAACCTACTTTTAATTTTTCAATCAAAGGAAGGCCGAAAGCTGCAGTTTTGCCCGTACCTGTCTGCGCCTGGCCGATAATATCGATATCTTTCCCAAGAAAAAGAGGGATAATTTTATCCTGAATCAAAGTAGGCTCCTCAAAACCCTTTTTTCCCAGAGCTTCGAGGCAATTCTCCGATAATCCAAGTTTTTTAAAAGCTGCTAATTCTTCCATAGTTTTTACCTCATTTTTGACGAAAATGTTTATCTTTTTGCTAACCTGCTGGGTAGTCTCTAGGGCAGAGTGTGCGGGTTAATTGCGCCACTAAAAGCATTTTTTAGGTTACGCGGTTAACCTGCGATAAATCCCGTTAGAAAACTCACATGAAGCATTAAGCTCCGCATTGGTAAGATTTGAATAACCCTACGGCAAGCCGCAGGATATTTTCTAACGGGATAAATGACGGGGCAGCGCCCCTGTGAGGCTCCCGAAATATGTATATTTTACACTAAAGAGCTGTTATTGGGAATAGAAATGTTTCTATCTGCATAGCGCCCGGAAAGAACAAAATTCACATTTTCTTTCGTCTTTATTGGGGATAAAATTGACTTTGGGGTCAAAAATTTCTGAAAGAACCACGCTTAAAGCATCAAGACATATTTTCATCATGTCCCGTCCCTGCCCAAGCTCATCATCACTGATAAAAGATTTCCTTTCAAGGGTACGCAGATTGTATATTTGCGCGTTTACAGTTCTTTCCTTAAACTCTTTTGATACAAAATAATAATACAGGGGTAACTGAAACGATTTTATATTTTCTCTTATGGATTCTATGTCTAACTTCATCAACTCCAAAGCCTGTAACCTTTTAGGACTTACGTCTGAACCGCCTGTTTTATAATCGATGATTATGATACTTTTATCTTTAAACTCATCTATTCTGTCGACAGTATAGACAAAATCAATTTTCCGTCCGTTGATTTCAATTGAATCTTCCCTTCTTTCCTCAAGGCAGATTATTCTTTCTACATCACGCTCAATTTCCCTGTCAAGAAACTGCATAAGCCGTTTTTCGATAATTTTTTTAAGAAGGAAGGAATCGGATTTCATCCTGGGTTTTAATTCCTCTTCGAACTTTTTATCCATACAAGCGTTGAAATATTTTCTAAAATCTCTATCGATTACCGGCCTGGCTCCTTTAAACTTCATAAAAGCGGCCTCCAGAAGTTCATGTATAAATGTTCCGATATGCGAAGCCTGGGGCTCATCAAGAAGATCGTCCTGTTTACTTAAGCCCAAAACATATTGATAGTAAAACTGCATCGGGCAATTAAGATAAGAATTAATACGGCTTGCGGAATATTTGCGTGTTTTTAAAAAATCAACCATATCGCCTGTTTTCTCTGCAAAGAATTCATCCGCGCTTATGGTAATATTAAATGCTGCTCTTGGAATATTTATAACCTCAAGAGACTTCTCTTCTTTTTGCATTTTCCAAAGAAGCTCTTCGATAAATCGGCTTTTTTCTTTTTCCTGATTTTTTTCATAAACCAGATGCACATTTTTTGCACCGCTGATAATTGAATTAAACTGATAACGCTGTATCTCCTCCTCTTTTTCAAGCCGGTTTAAGCCCAAATTAATCATTACCTCGCGCGGGATAAGCGGTTCATATATTTTTAATTTAGGAAGTATAGACTCATTCGCATCCATAACTATTACATTTTCAAAATGTAATGACCTTGTTTCAAAAAGCCCGAGTATCTGCAAGCCCCGCAAGGGAGAGCCGGAAAAAGAAACAGCTTCTGATTCAAGGCGGCTGCGGAAAATTTCCCAGATTTCGATAGGGTTAAATTTTTCTTCGTTAAAAGATAAACTCTCCATCTCCGCCTGCATAAGCTGTATTTTCTCGATAACCTTAAGGTTAAACGCAAATTTAGAAATCATGCTTTTATCTGAAAACTCACGAAGCAAATTGCCTAAATTAGCGCTGAAGCTTAAAAAACTGTCCGCAGTTTCCCATATTCTAAAAAATAAATCATGGATTTTTTGCAGTATCTCCTTACACTTTGCTTCTTCTATATCTATACCCATATTGCTTAGAGTCTTTGCACTTAGCGTATAGATTTTTTCTTCGGCTTCTATCTCCGATAAACTTAAGAAAAGGCTTCCACCGATTAAGCTTTTTTCATCCCCTCTTACTAATTCCTCTATTTTATGGATGATTACGCGCGTTACTGCATAATCATCACTTATTTTCAAATTTTTAACCAAAGGATGACGCAGCAGGTTAAGATAATCACGCACATAATATTTATCGCTCTTTTTATTTTCCTGCGCCGCGAATAGTGCGTCAAAAAGAACATAAACGGGGCTTCTTTTAACCGGATAACCCATCGAAACATTAAATTCATCCAACTTTACAGCGGCTTCCGTAAGCACGGGAATCAAGCTTTCAGGCCGCGGCAATAAAATCAAAGTCTTTTCTTTATTCGCAAGTTTATCTACGATTTCTCGAACTAAAGCTACCTGCGAATGCATATCAAAACCCTGATAGAGAGATAGTTTATATTTAGAATCATTCTTCGTATCGGTTTTTATAGAAATATCCATTTCTTTTGCGCACATCTTTAGTACTGACCACTCGCAGGCTTGCCCCTGGAATATAAATACACCTTTCTTATTACTATGCATCTCCTTAAAAACATTGAGTTCTGTTTTATGCAGATAGAAAAAATTACAAAAAATTACAACGTCAAAATCATCGAATTTTCGTTCTTTAACTTTACTTGAAGCATCACGATAAATACGGCCTCTTGAGAAAAGATTTTTTTCGGCCAGCAATTTGTGGTAATTTGCGCGGATATTTACTATATGTTCAAGAAGTTTGTTTATGCCTTGCGGCACGTCATAGCCTATACTTGCGCTGTTTTCTATATTTAAAAGCCGGGTGTCGGATATATCCTCCAGGTCAAGCTGCTCTATGAATGAATTTATTTCCCGTGCCCAGGGTAAAAATTGTGAAAAGCTGTCGCGGTTTTTTAATATATAAGGCGCCTGTTTCTTTACAATTTTATATACAAGATAAGCTGCTTCTAACTCTTTTATTTTTTTAACAGGTTGCCTGCCGATTATATATTCCATAAACTCATCTATCGTAAACATATAAGGCGGGTAGAAAGATTTGTTTAATCTTGCGGCGAGATCTTTACGTAAAAATAAACCCGGCCGCCTGCCTCCGAACACGCAGGCAATTCTGGTAAAATCACAAGGCGAGCCATTTGAATTACTTATGATGTAATCGGCAAGTTTTTCGATTATATTTTCACCAAGATTATAAATTAATACTCTTTCTGTTTCTTTCATATTTGCTTAATAGCCATAGTATCCATATAAAGCAAAAATCCTTTGATTGTGTGTTGTGGGTGTATATCTTTTAGGATATTAATATATTCCGTTATCTGTTTTATATATTGGCCTTCCTGGTCTTCTGAACTTTTGTAATCTATCACGTAAATATCTTTTTCTTTTATTATCAGCCTATCTATGCGCTTTAAATCTCCGAAATTATTTGCGATTTCTTTTTCGCAAAAAATACTTCCTTTTTCAATATAAAAAAATTCTTTAAATTCATTTTTTGTAATAATTCCGGTAAGCTTTTGTAAATATTTTGAGAAATCATAAACTTCGGGATAAGTATCTTTAGCAAAAAGAAAAGCTTGTTCTATTATTTTATCAAGGTCACAATTTATACAGTTACCTACCTTAGACAAAACAGTATGCATAATATTACCTTCCAGTATTTTTTCCTTTAGAGATATACTGGTTAGGCCCCGGAATTCGTTCTGCAAAGAGCTTATCCAATCTTTATAATTAGAAGAGGGTATAGCTACAATCAATGATTGTTTATCTTTCTTACGCATACTATACTTAACTCTGCGGCCACGCGTCACAATGTCCTTAGGTATGAAGTTAAGCGCTTTATTGTTTGCATTTGAACTCCTCTCTGGTATAAAAATATAAAGTTCGTATTTAGGCCTTGTTAAAGCAACATAAATATTATTTAGCTCATCAATGCATGCTTTTTTATAATTTTGCCCATATATTGCCTTTAGAGTTTTTGAATATTGCCGATGGATTTTAGTAATACGCACAAGTGTCAGATTGTCGTCATCGTTTTCCGTAATATATGAACTTGTACCCTTGCCTCCGCTTTCCGGGCTTATATCTATACGCAAAAACGGCACAATTGCTACCGCAAACTCAAGCCCCTTTGATTTATGTATGGTTAAAACTTTAATTGAATCGCTATGCGTAGCATCAACATATAAATCATCAATGGAAGCGCTCTCAAGATAAGATAAAAATTGCCCGAGTCCCACGTAATCGGCTTCTTTGGATTTTATTAATTCAAGGAGTTTCATGAAAAAGGCCTGATGGTTAGGAAAATTTTTAAAAACCTCAAAACGGCTGTAAATCGCGATAGTGAGTTCATAAGGTGAGATAAATCCTACGTTTTTAAATAGCTCTTCAAAATACACCTGCCATATTTGAGGATAATGATTACGGAACTCAAGATAAAGCGAAAAGATATCTCTTGTTTTATCTTCCTTGTGCAGTGTGAAAATAAAATCGGTTATTTGGGCTTTTGTAAGCTTACTTGCTGCAGAAAATAATTCCCCCAGCACAAACGAACAGAAACTTAAATCGTCTATTGGGGAATTAAGAAAATGCAGCAGAGAAATTATCTCTTTTACTAGATGGTTTTCGCTGATACTTAAAGTTTTCTCGGACTCAACCGGGATTCTTTCGCGAAGCAACCACTCGCTCAATAACTCCACCTCGTCGTTTCCTCTGGCAAGTATTGCTATGTCTTCGTAGTTAAAACGCGTGCGCAACTCTTTTATTAACGTAAGCAGTTTTAATTTTACAGCATCGTAATTTTGCTGTTTGGTTTTGCCGACAATACGCTCTACAGATACGAAGCCCTCCTGGTTTGTATCTTGATAGCTTTGGGAAGAGTCTTTGAATACATCAAGAACTTCATTTATATTCTCTTGCCCCAAATCTTGCGCCATACCACAGCCTACAATTGCTTTGCGTAAATTCTCTTTTGAAAATATTTCATTATTAAATTCAACTATTGCTTTCTGGCTGCGCCAATTATTTGTAAGATGTTTTGAGATAACGTTAAACCTGGAAGAAAAATTATTTTTAACCAAATCAAACAGCCTGGATTCACCGCCGCGGAACCGATAAATAGCCTGCTTTTTATCACCCACATAAAAAAGCGAGCCTCCCGTAGAAAGAGCATCCTCTACCATCATCTCCAAGTTACGCCACTGTAGCCGGCTTGTATCCTGAAAT
>JALOCC010000064.1 GCA_023227945.1 Candidatus Omnitrophota bacterium | reverse complement strand
GTAGCTAAACGATAGTAGAGTTCGGGAAGCCCCAAGTCTTCGCTGAAAAGCAGATGTGCCTTACGATTTAATTCCTCAAGGAACAATATGTCTTCCTTGCGCGATACCAAACGGAAAAAATAAATAAATTTATGGAAAAGCCGGATATAAGGATTGTAGGCAATAATTGCGTCAAACTCGATGAGCTCGGTTAATTCTTTATAAATTTTCTTCCATTTTCTTTCGAAACTTTCCTCACAATCTTTTTCCTTATTCATCGGTACTTTATTTACGCTTAAACATATCGGCAAATCTGCTATATCAAATATGTTGTTATTGTGTTTTAAGAAATTGTTTATTGACCGGATAGCGTTTGCGTTTAACCCTTCGGGAAAATTTAAGGAGAGCTCTTTTATAAGCTCATATATATATTTTCTTTTTTTAATGAGATCACTCGTTTCGCCTTTGTAAGGAATAAAAGCACCGGCATGCCTGTTACTTAACTGAAACAGGGACTCAATAAGCTTTAGAATATCTTCCTTGGGGAACCAACCATTTCTGTTTTCGACAAACAGATAGTGCTGCAGGAAATCTTCAAGCAAATCATATATTTCCTTATCCGTTAATGCTGCATCCAGCGTTAAATCAAAACAATAAGCAAGATATTGCGAATAATCGTTCTTTATCTGAAAATTAGCCGAACGGTCAATATTTAAAGCGCATCCCGATAGAATGGCGTTTATAAAACTATCGATAGTCTGGACCTGAAAGAAATTATAATGTTTAATCAACTCATCCACTATAAGTTGGCATTTCTTGCTCAAATCTTTCAATGGTAGCCCCAAAGAACCTAAAATATCTTTTTCTTCTTCGGTACTGGTGAATTTTTCTAAAGCTATTTTTTTAAGGAGCTCAAGAATCCTTTCCTTCATCTCTATGGTAGCTTTATTGGTAAAGGTTATCGCTAAAATGTTTCTTAGGAGAATTTCCTGCGGGGATGATACGGGGCTCACGATTAACTGCAAATACCTTTTTGCTAAAGCAAAAGTCTTTCCGCTTCCGGCTGAAGCCTCAACAACTACCACTTCCGGGGACTGTATTTTATTATTCATAGCAATCAGACTAAAGACCGAAGACAATAAATATCTATCAATTTCTTAATTTCTACCAATTTCGATTATCATTGAAATTCATAGAAATTTGCTTCGCGAAATTTGTAGAAATTAATTGTTTAGTCGTTTGTCTATGGCCTGTTCTATATTTCGACAAGTTCATAATCCATGCTGCCTAAACCAACGGCCTCTGCATATTGAAGATGATTGAGATAGTCTATTTTGGGATGGGCGTCTCTTATCGCGTCGCGGTTTTCTTGTTTAAAAGCCAGGTCTATGCTTGCTTTATCAATTGAAACAGGGTCATAGCTAAAAAGCATCCCTATATCTTTTATAAATCCTGCTTCTTCTTTATTCATGCAATCGCATTCTTTGGTTATATAAAGGCAAAAATTTACGTATGCACATTTAATGTTTCTTGTAACAGCATATGCATATTCAACCAGTTTTTCGCCTATAAGATTATATTCTTCCGACCAAATCACATTTATGGCTCCATGCGGACAAACACTTATACACTGGGCACAGCCTATGCATTTATCTTTAACAATAAAACATTTAGTGGAATCTTTCTCTATGGCGGAAACCGGACAGCTATTTATACATAAACCGCATAAAATGCATCTTTTATCGGTTATGACCGGCCGCATTTCACAATGCTGGGCAAGTTTGCCGCGCCTTGCCGCACATCCCATTCCTAAATTTTTTATTGCTGCGCCGAAACCGGTAAGCATATGCCCGGTTAAATGCGAAAACACTAAAAGAAAATCCGTGTCTTTGAGGGCGTGTGCCAGGAAACATGTTTTAAAATGCTTTTTATCTATTTTTACTTCCATATAATCATTGCCCTTTAGTCCGTCGGCGATGATAATAGGCATATTTGTTTTAGCAAAGCCGTGGCCATAGGCAAGATTCATATGGTCTACGGCATTCATTCTTTCTCCGTGGTAAAGAGTGTTGGTTTCGAAAAGGAATGGACGGGTTTGTTTTCTTTTTAAAAATTTCGATAAAGGAATGAGAAAGTTTGGATTGATATATGATTTATTCCCTTTCTCTCCAAAATGAATTTTAAGCCCTATGAATTTATCCTTTTTAAAATCTTCGGTTATACCGGAAATTTCAAGACCTTTTACTAAATAATCCGGTTGTTTTAGCAGTTCCGCGTAGGTTATTTTTTTGAAAAAAACTTTAGACATCAGCCAATTGTTTATAGGGAGGTTTCTTTTAGCCTTTTTGTATAATAATTTGCGAATTTTTCCTGTTTATCGTCTTCGATTTCTGTGATTTCTCCGCCGCAAAAATACCCTTTTTCCGTATCAATAAATTCCGACCATACTATTGCTACCTTAAGTTTAACCGATTCAAATTCCTCTGGTATGAAATAATCAATTAAGAGCACGTGCCCTTTTTTCCACTCCATTTCGCAGTTAAAGCATATACCCATTGGAGTTAAGTCGCAGGCCCTGGCCTTAAAACACTTTGCAACTTCATTTAAAGGGCGGACTTCAAGGAAATCACAAACTTTTAATCTTATTAACTTTCTGTTGTTTACCATATGTTTATTATAATTGAAAACAAACAAATATCTATCTTTGTTTGGCTTACCCCCTACGGGGGCGGCGTCCCGCTTCGCTATTTTCTACAGGCTGGCTGCCGAAGGCAGACGTGCCTGCGGCATTCTAGAAAAGGGGGTATTTTGAGCTTGCTGCCTCTTTAATAACTTTTTCACGGAGAGCATTTTCAGGGTCAAGATTATACAAAGAAGAAAGCCTGCTTATTTCAAACAAAATTTCGCTAAAAACAGCTTTTCTGTCTTTACGCCTACCCAACAAATTGAGATTATTTTTCACTTTTCGTAAAATTTCGCTTTTTTTGTGTTCTTTTTTGTTGTCCAAATGCGCATATTCTTTAAAAAAAATATCAGCGAGCAACAGCGCCGGAGCAACAAGCGGAAGCCTTTCTTTTATAGTCTTTCTATTCTTATGTTTTGCTTTATGCTTAATCCAGTAAGCAAGCACTTCCTTGTCGGTTTTTAATTTAGTCGAAGAAAATACATGCGGGTGGCGTAAAATAAGCTTTTCATTTACCCGCTTTAGGCAATCTGCCAAGTTGAATTTACCCTTCGCCTGAAACATATCAGCAATAACTACGAGGATAAGAAAAATATCTCCTAATTCCTCCCGTACGGATTCGCTATTATTGCGGCTTATTTCATCAATGAGCTCGTAGGTTTCTTCCAGGATAAATTTTTTATAATTCTCAACAGTCTGAGCCCTATCCCACGGACAGCCTCCGGGAGCTCTTAATTTCCTTATAGTTTTTACTAACGCGTCAAATTCTTTCATCTTTATAATTCTTTTTTTGCACAGATTAGCATAGATAAAGGTTGCGTCTATCGGTTGCGCAACTCGTCTCGTCATGCGTTAATCGGTTGCGTCGAAGAAAGTATTTAAAATAAAGACGCTATACGTAAAACGCAACCGTGACGAGCCTCGTAACCGCAACCGTATGACGAATATTATCTGTGATCATCTGTTTTCCAATCTGCGATCATCTGCGTTTAAGAACATTGTAATGCCAAACATCTTCTAGGGGGCGCTTTGGAACATGTAGACAATTTTTGTTGTCGAGCCAATATTTCACATTTACCGAATCAGTCTCAAGGTTTGGACGTTCTTTTGGAAAACCTGCCGCAATTATAGAATCTATTTCATAGCTTTGGCCTATATCTAAAATTTTGCTTAAACTGTCTTTATCTATATTTTGCAGCCAGCAGGAACCAACGCCAAAAGATAAAAGCGAAAGCATAATATTCTGCGCACTTGCACCAATATCTCTTAAGTTTGGAGCTTGCGACCTTTCTTTGTTGATAAGCAATACTATGTAAAAATCGGGCTGCTTATTCCTTGGCGGATTTCTTTTGGGGGCAACATAAGCTGCGAAACGAAGACAGTTGAATACTTTTTTCTTTATCTCCTTGCGTTTTACTATGAGATATTCCAGAAACTGTAAATTTGCAGCAGATGGTGCAAGACGCCCGCAGTTTATAGCCTTTTTTATTATATTTTGAGAAACGTCTTTCTGTTTAAAAAAACGGATGCTACGCCGGCTTATAATTAATTCATATAATTTATTTTTTGCCATAATAAGGGTATCCTGTTATAAGTATATCCTGCCCGATTTTTTCTATGGTCATTCCACGTATCTTCGGGGAATCTCTTAAAGATAAACCTTGCCCGCTGATTGAAGTTAACGCGTCTTTTCCTCCCAATATTTTCGGTGCAATGAAAAAATGCACTTTATCTGCTAATTTTTCTTCAAAAAAATTAGCGGCCGTTTCTGAACCACCCTCAACGAATACCGACATTATACCGTGTTGATAGAGAACAGACAAAATTTCTTTTACCGGCAATTTACCTTTTTTTTCTTTGATAAAAAATACCTTAGCTTCTTTAAGGCTCTTTTTTTTAGCCTTGGCCGATGCAAGTATTATTAATTTTTGCAAATTATTTTTTAAAAGATAGGAATCTTTTGGAATGCGCAGCTGCGGGTCAATGACTACCTTATAGGGAATCTTTTTAAAACCATTGAGGCGGGGGTTATCTTTTATAACTGTATTTACACCGACTAAAACACAGTCATATTTATCGCGTAATTTCCTTGCAAATTTTCTGGCACGTTCTTCTGTAATCCATTTTGATACCCCATTAGCCGTTGCAATTTTACCATCCAGGCTCTGAGCCAGCTTGACTACAACAAAAGGCCTTTTGACTTGCATATTTTTGAAAAAAACTTCATTGAGCCTGCGTGCTTTTTCAGAAAGGTAACCAATGCTTACTTTAATGCCTGCCTTTTTAAGCTTACTTATGGACTTACCATGCACAATAGGGTTTGGGTCTAAGCTTGCCATGACTACCCGCTTTATGCCCGATTTTATTATTTTATCAACGCAGGGTGGGGTTTTGCCAAAATGGCAGCACGGCTCTAAATTTACATACAAGGTTGCTCCCCGTAGGCTTACCTTTGCATTATTTATCGCTTCTATCTCGGCGTGGAGATTGCCACTTTTTTTGTGAAACCCACAGGAAATTTCTTTATTATTTTTTACAATAACAGCACCGACTAAGGGATTTGGCGAGGTGCAACCTTCGGCATTTTTCGCAAGCTTGAATGTTTTTTCTAAAAAATATATATCCCGCTTCATAGCCTAATTAAATTCCTTTTTTCTTTCTCATCGCCGCTAACCACTCATAGGGAATAGTCACATCCCCTATTTTGGTAAAATCCCTGTAACTCCCATGAGCGTCGGAACCGCCGCTTTTTAAAATGCCAAACTTATCAGCCATATTCTTATACATCAAAATCTTTGCATTTGAGAAACGCGGATAAACTACCTCAAGGCCGTCAATGCCAAGTGAAACAAATTCTTCAATCCATGACTGATCCGGTATAGCATTTGGATGCGCCAAAAATGCCAGGCCTCCATAATTTTTAATTAATTTGATTGCTTCTTCGACGGAATATTTAAAACGCGCTATGTATCCGGGCTTACCAGGAGAAAGATACTTATCGAAAGCCTGCCCTATTGATTTAGCATAACCTTTCGCTATAAGATAAAGGGCTAAATGCAGGCGTGTCGGTATTGCATTTTTGGTTTTTGTAAATATATCCTCAATGTTTAATCTAAGGCCTAAGAGTTTAAGCTTATCTACCATTTTTATGAGGCGTTCTCTTCTTAAGATATAGATGTCAGACAACTCTCTTTTAAGCTCCGCGTTTTGGGAATCTAAAAAAAAACCTAGAATATGAATTTCAATATCATCTTTTTGAGCGCTCAGCTCAATTCCTTCAACAAGCTCAACACCGAAAGTAACACTAAACTTTTTTGCCTCAGCCAGCCCGTCAACTGTATCATGGTCAGTAATGGCTATAGCAGAAAGCCCCTTTGATTTAGCGGTTTTAAAAATTTCTTCAATTGTCGCGTCACTGTCGGAAAAAGCAGAGTGTATGTGAAGGTCACATTTTTTAATAAAATTATCTTTAGTTGTGCCTGTATTCATAAAGTAAGAAAAATGGGAAAATAATGTTTTGTAGCGGAATTACTGTGTTACTTCGTTAACCTTTTTGCTTTCCATTTTGTAAATTTTATCGAGTACACCGTTTACAAAACGAGGCGAATCAATATCTCCGAAACGTTTAGCAAGTTCGATTGCTTCATTTATCGAAACTTTCGGCGGTATTTCCGGAAGATTTATGATTTCGAAACACGCGAGCCTCAAAATATTTCTATCTATAACAGCCATACGGTCAATTTCCCAATTTTTTACGTATTTCTTAATCAAAAAATCCAGGTCTTGTAGATTTTTACATACACCTTCAATGAGCGTACGCGAAAAATCAATAACTTCCTGTTTTTGCGGATAATTTTTAAGATAATTTTGGCAGGCTGATTGATAATCAGTATGAGCTATTTCAATCTGATAAAGTATATGTAAGGCAATTTCTCTTGCTTTTGAGCGTAAACGCATAAAGGTTATAAATAGAACAAAATTATCTTCGTGATACTAGATGATAGATACTTGATACTCGTTTTCGAGCTTTAATAGATTTTGTAAATCGCTGCTGTTTATTTCTTTACGAGCATCTAGCATCAAGAATCGAGCATCTAAATTGATTTTCAGTTTCAACCTATATCTGTGTATAGATATTCGCCATTTCAAGTGCTGAAAAGGCAGCGTCTCTGCCTTTATTGCCTTGTTTCGTTCCAGCGCGCTCAATAGCTTGTTCCGTATTGTCAGCGGTAATTATGCCAAATGTTACGGGAATATTTTTGTCCAAAGAAAGCTTTGCAACCCCTTTGGCAACTTCAGAAGCTATATAATCAAAATGGGGGGTATCTCCTCTTATTACTGCCCCCAATGTTATAACTGCATCTACTTTTTTAGTATCGATTTTGTTTAAAACCTGGGGAATCTCAAAGGCGCCAGGGGTCCACACAACCAGTAAGTCTTTCTCATCAACCCCTGATTTTTTCAATGTATCAACGCAACCGCTCAACAACTCGTTGCTTACGAATTCATTGAACCTTGAAATAATTATTGCTATTTTCTTTCCCTTGCCTGAATAGTTACCTGTTATTTCTTTCATATGCCCTCCTTTTTTTACACAGATAATCACAGATGATTTTATCTGCGATCATCTGTGATTTGCCATCTGCGATCATCTGCGTTACAAGATATGGTCCAATTTATTCTTTTTTGTATTTAGATATTTCTCGTTTTCAGTACAAGAATTAATTTTTATGGCTATCCTTTCAACAATTTCTAAACCGTAGCCTTCTAAGCCGATGATTTTTTTAGGGTTATTTGTAAGCAATCTTATTTTGGTAACACCTAAATCAACGAGTATCTGCGCTCCTATGCCGTAGTCTCTTAAGTCTGAAGCAAAACCTAACATATTATTTGCATCAACTGTGTCGATATCTTTTTCCTGCAAAGCATATGCTTTGATTTTATTTTTAAGGCCTATGCCGCGGCCTTCCTGGCGCATATAAAGTACGACGCCTCCTGATTTGCCAATTATATCAAGGCACTCGTGCAGCTGCTTGCCGCAATCGCATCTGCGGGATAAAAAAACATCACCCGTAAGGCATTCCGAGTGCACGCGCACAATAGTAGGGGTATCGGAAATCTTGCCGCTGACTATGGCGATATGTTCACTGCCATCTATAAGCGATTCATAGAGATGAAGCGTAAAGTTTCCGTAGTTGGTTGGAAGATTTATTTTTTCTATAATTTTTATCAGTTTTTCTTTTTTTCTGCGGTATTCAATCAAAGAAGCAATTGTGCAGATTTTTAAATTGTGTTTTTTGGAAAATTCAACCAAATCAGGCAGGCGTGCCATCGTACCATCTTCTTTAATTATTTCACAAATTACTCCCGCCGGATACAGGCCGCAAAGCCTGGAAAGATCCACTGCTGCTTCTGTATGGCCCGCTCTTACCAAAACTCCGCCGTCTTTTGCTTCAAGTGGAAAAGTATGCCCCGGCTTGATTAAATCGGAAGGCAAAGTTTTAGGATTTATCAAAACCTCTATCGTCCTTGCACGGTCATATGCAGAAATACCTGTAGTAACGCCTACTGCGGCATCCACAGAAATTCTCCAGGCTGTCTTAAAGGGGTCATTGCCGGGCTCAAGATGCATGGGTAAAAGGGCTAATTCTTTAATTCTTTCTTTAGCAAGCGGGACGCAAACAAGCCCCTTCGCTTCTTTTATCATGAAATTTATGGCGGAAGGAGTGGCAAATTGAGCAGGAATAACAAGGTCTCCTTCGTTTTCCCGTTTTTCGTCGTCAACGACAATCACGAATTTACCTTGTTTTAAATCTTTTAGAATATCTTCAATAGGGCTAAACATAGAATTACTGTTGAAAAGTAAGATACATTAACGCAATTAGGCATAATTGTCAAGGTCTTTGGGATAGGCTAAACTTAAGGATATATGGACTTTACGAGCATAAAACAAAATACCATAAAACATACAAAGATACTTTGTAGCTTTATGGTATTAAGATTATATTTCTGTCTTTAACGCTTTGTCCACTGGAATCTGCGGCGTGCGCCTTTGCGGCCGTATTTTTTACGTTCTTTAGTACGAGGGTCTCTTGTAAGAAGATTTTCCTTGCGAAGACAACCCCTTAATTCAGGGTTAAATCTGAGCAATGCACGGGAAATACCAAGGCTTATT
>JALOCC010000069.1 GCA_023227945.1 Candidatus Omnitrophota bacterium | reverse complement strand
TAAAGGTGTTAATAATGAGTAATTGGTTAGGAAGCCAAATAAAAGGATATGTGGAATCTCAGATTCCATCTTGGGCGAATCTGCCAAACAACCCGACATCAAAGTTCGGACAGGCAGTTATTACTCAAATTGAACTCCCTGAAATATCTACAAATTACATCTATGTAGGAGAAGGTTGCTTCGTACAACCAGCCGATGAACTTTATCCTTTCGTCGTAAAATCAAAATATGAGGAAATATAAATGTCCGAAAACAACTACTTAAATAAGACGGTTTTCCAGAAATTCCAGACCCTCGGATACGGGGATAGGATATGGCCAGACGTTGAAACGGAAAATTGGCAACGGGTAGAAAATTCGATTCTCGCTATTTCCACAGAAAACCATATAAAACAAATCGGTAGTTTTTCAACAGCTTTTGTAGATATAACGCAGTCAACAGTTACTATCACTATGTCCGGCATAGTCCCGGCATTTGAAGGAGTGATTGATTCTAATTATTTCAACATATCTGACCCTTTGGTTTGGACAATAGACACGACGAATAACGCAACGGCATATCTTTATCTGACGTTGGTAAGCGGACAATATGACCCTACTTCAGTTGACAGCTTGGAAACAGAAGTGTCATTTACGGAATTCCGTACAGATGCGGACTTGAAAACAAGAATTCTTGTAGCCGTAGCGATCACCACAATCGGGCTAGGAGTAACGGCATTGGATACGAACCCGGAAGGGAACGCTATTCTTTCAGAAGAAATCTATGATGTGGAGGTTACGGTAGGGACAGATTTATCATTGGATTTGCGTACGATTCTTGGGACACCGACGTCTGTCCCGGAATTGAAATTCGTAACGATGTGCGTGACTGGCTTTTCAGAACTCCCCGTAAATCCCTATTTTCTGTGGGTTGAATATAACGTTGGAGAAAACCCTTATGCTTTTACGATTAAAAGTACGGGAAGTACTAGCTATGTGTTAACCCTTAAACTGCTCTTGAAGTATAAAAAGACTTTATAATGAACGATCTCAGTAAATTTGATGATAATTTAAACTTTTCCAATTACAGCTATTGTTCCAGAAGGATACAACCTGTCGAATTGCCGAACGGAGATATTTATATTTTCTTCGTTGATATGTCTCCAGATGCTGGAGAAATGGATTTCGATATGAAAAAAACAGTGAACGGGAAGCAAAAGGATATAACGACCAAGAAAATGACAGACGTCTACCTAAAAAAAGGAATGAGGACTCTTGTCGGAGGAAGAACTGGTTTGAGCGGCCTTGCAAGTCCTGGCCTCAAATGGGTAGGATGGAAGTCAGAGGATGATGGAGATGAAAACCTTCCGTGGAAATTTTATCCGTTTTATGAAGTTTATGATTTTTCTGTTTCATATAATAAGGCTCACAACATTATATCTTTGTTTTTTTGGACAAATATTGTAGATACGTCGGACGGAGAAAATTTTGAAGGCTATTCGTATGAGAAGATAGCATTTCAATACGCCCCGAATGAATTTATGTCTCCTTCTACTTATGCCGATTTTTCAACAGTTCAAAAGGTTCTCTGTTACGCGAAGGGAAGATTTATTCAGGGAAGCATCAACGCGACGGTAGAAGCGTCATCAAGTGAAAATGCTCCATTTGTCAAATGTGTGGAATACATACCTATTTTCGAAAAGCCGACAGTAATACACAAATATAAGAATGCCGACGCTCGTATCACGGATTTCGGTTTCAGTGGGGAAGGATACGCTGAAAGCCCTTGGCAAATCAGTTTCGAACAGGACAATGAAGGCGAAAACGGAACTGTCGTCAACTATGCCGTTTTCAAGCATCTCTTTACAAGAAAGGGCGGAGTTTTTGTCATACACGAATCAGAAGGGACAGAACTCCGGGTCGCTCTTCCAATGATTAGTGATTCTTCAGAAAGATTGTATGTCGGTCTGGTAATCGACACGTCGAGTGGAGAATATGAAATCAAGATGGAAAGAACACTTGCCGCTCTCCAAGGAAATATAGAAACCGATCATGCGGATCTTTGGGTGTCTATCCCTCTTTATATCTTAGTTTCTTCTGGGATATCCTTTAGGGTTTTGGTTGATTTACGAAAGACGATAACACAGGATATTTACGAATAATGCCTACAATTACCAAAGAACAAAAGTCGATACCTGTAAAAACTTTTCCAAGACGTTATGGTCTTATTCTGATAACGTCTGCCTTCATGATTCTTGGATATCCGTGGTGGGCGAGGAACAGCAGAAACATTATGGGGGAAGACTTCGTGGATGCCAGAGCGGCATACGTAGAACGTCGTTTTATCCCCAATTTAGTAAATTCTACAGAATATATTTCCACATCTAACGGTTGGAAAGAAATAG
The DNA here is from genome assembly GCA_023227945.1 of Candidatus Omnitrophota bacterium. GTDB lineage: Bacteria > Omnitrophota > Gorgyraeia > Duberdicusellales > 4484-171 > JAJYOP01. The sequence goes on along the minus strand of JALOCC010000069.1, from coordinate 5,132 downwards.
TCTATTCACAAGGAATTACGTTCGGTGTCTATTCAACTTCAAATATTATAACCAAAACGAATTATTATGTTAACTTAAATCTGAAAATAGAACCGGAAACAGACAGTATTTTCGCTACGTTTATAAACGGGACGAACACAATCATTATGGATCGTCTTGTGGAAGAACCGAGTACATATATAAGAATTTTCAATAACATGAATTTACCTCCAAGCCAAGGAGAGACGAATAGACTCATCGTTTCCGGATTTGGACTAACTGAAATTGTTATCCCGATACACATTAGGCCATATGGAAACGCGCAACCTTCAATCCTTGAAACCAATGTTACGTACTGGGGACTGGCGAAAGAACATAGTCTGATAAACATGTCTCATTATAGTAAGGTCTTTAATGAAAGGATTTATTTCAAGGCAGGAGACTTCCTGTATCCGGAGACGCATTGGGATCAAGTGTCAAATATTGTCACATCGGTTACAAATCTATTTTGGGTGGCACAAGACGCAGAATATCTTGATTCCGCACATATTGAAAAAGAAAGAATGATAACGTTGTTTGAATCCTTCAGAAACCTAACGACAGTTTATGATTGGGTAGAACCAGAAGAATTTATTCAATCTGCTGTTCCTGTTTTCGGATGGAAGGAACATTCATGGACTTTCACGAACACAGAGGTCTATTCTTCGTCTCCCCTTCCTTTTGATTCACCCACTAACGGAAACGTGTATTCCTTAATTAATACGGAATCTGTTTCTCATGTAACATTTATGACTTCAAAGACAATGCTGCGAAATTCACAAACAGGGAAATACCCTATTTACCCAAATTTATGGTACAATGAACCCCAAAACAGGCCTGTTTTTGGAGATTTCCCTCTCCCAAGTTTTACGAATCTTTCACCAATTGAAATGTGGGTAGAATATTGGGAATCAAATGATATAAGTAATATCATTTGTTTTCAAATTCCGGATATGGGTTCTGATAGAGTCAAATCCGTTCTCACTTCTGAAGTTTCAAAAGTCTTTGAAGGAAAGGGAAATTGGTGGTCAACGATTCCTGGAAGTCTAGGAATGTTCAGCAACTGCTATATTTATCCGAGTCTAGAAAAGCTTACAAACACATTATCATATTATATCGAATTCACGAATGAACCACCTTATTTCGTCACTAACTGGTATACAGAGTATAATATCAAATATAACCCACGTATTACGACAAACACATTTCAAGAACTGATGGAAGTCGCGAAGAAACTAAACGCAACGTTACACGAAGCTTCCCAGATTTCAGATGATCAAACAATACTTTATGAATATTCCTCTATAATGAGTGATGGCACCAATGCTCCTTATGAAAACTCTTCTGACTGGTTCGCTGATGCCCAAGTTGAAGATTCTACGCAGGTTTATACAAATAATACTATTAGTAGTTTCTTTTCTGATAATGTCAGTTTGGAAGGAACTACATCTGCTTGGGAATGGGAAAATACAAGTGAATACAGTAAAGACGGAAGAATAGAAGTATCTTCAGGTAGCGGAGGTTCTTCTGAATTTTCAGGATCTATAGAAAGTCGTAGAGAAAAAATAACTGGTCTTATGCTTAGTTATCCTAGTCTTTTCGCGCTGACGAATGGATATGTCAGCGAAGTATGGATATATGCAGTGGTTAAAACAAGCGTGATAGAGCCATTGGCGACGTGTGCTCCACAGGAATATCATTTGTCGAGGTTGGAAGATAATATGATTGGAGTGCCAATTGAGAAATACACACGTTATGAAGATTATTTCCTTACTCCGACGGGAGACACAACACCCCTGTCTGATTTTACCGTTCCCGGATATGATTGCTGTGAACATGATTTTCCAGAAGGTTTCATAAGGAATCAGACACAAAAAGATGAAATTTATGACAATATTCCTTACTGTAAAATAAAACTAAACCTTGTCAAACATGTGGTTGATCCCAAGGAATTGATAAGATTTGATTTTGGAATAGATTCCGTATCCTTGCCATTTGATAATTTTCAAACAGTTTCCGCTATAGAAGAAAGTCATGACGGGTATTATGATTATCAAACATTAATCCAAGATGAAGAAGGAAGTAACTATGTGACAGAAACTCATAACTATATTTCTATGCAAGAATATACAGTTTCTAGTCTAAATAATTCTGCTTACCCTGAATTTTGGGTAATGGTTAAATGGAATTGGAAACACATGAACCCGGACAACATATATAAACCAGAAGAATACCAACCGGTTTGGTATACGAATTCCTATGATAAGCTTATACATCCATATACGAACAATCCTTCATCTACGAATACACCCTAAATAATCAGGGTTCTTCCGGAAGAGAAGAAACAAAATAAGAAAGTTTCCAACCAGGTTCTAGTATCGTCGCCGTGAAGAAAACATCAATAATTCCAGAACCAGAATAGACAAGATTGGAAATACAGATATTTTCGGATGTTTGTGAAGGTGCCAAGAGTGTCGCGAAAACAACGTCTTGCGGCTGAAGAGACAGACGCAAACTAGCGGAACCTTCCGGTATTTCCACGATATTTAGAGATTCGATACTGGGTTCGATGACAACTGAATATTCGAGGTTGGTATAAAGATTCATATACCCTGTACAGGCAGTGTAGCGTCGTCCGTTAGAAAGGATCAGAACAATCTGAAAATAGTATTGTGTCGGATCTAAGTCCTTTGTGTCAGAAGCTCCAAGAAAGAAAATGACTTCTCCTCGTTCAGGGGTACGGATCACTCCTTCACTATATGAATTCGTTGATTTACGTATGACATAAGTGCTGCTTTTCGAAGATTCGGAAAGATAAAATCTGGCTTCCGCACCGTTTAAATCAAGAATGTCAAGGTTTTCATCCTTCATATAGACTCGGATCATTCGGTCGTCCCCTTTGCTCAATTCAAAATTATTGTTCGGCATTTTATATAATCTCCTTGGTTTCCCCGGGAAACCGTACATCGTCGAGGTTCTGTTTATGATCCCTGTCATTTGGAAAGGATAGCTGTATATGATTTGATAATCCATATTATTAGTATCTCAAAACAAAAAAACATTATATCAAAACCTATTTTTACAAACTTATATAAGGAACCGTCTTAAAATATGTCGAGAATCACAATAGACCCTTTTGACCGAAATCTTGCAGTCACGGACAGTTACGAAGACAAAGAAAGATGCCAGACCGCAGGATGTTTCTGGGACGGAACTTCTAAAACATGGAAAATGTCTTTTACGATAGCCACATTCGAAAGGCTGATTGAGAACCTCCCTCATGCGGATATTGACCCTTCTGTCACCTTGGCATTGGAAGAACAGGCAGAAAAAGAAAAGAAGCTTAAGGAAATCCGAGATCTGACTAAAAAAAATCAAAATATCAATTTCAGGATTCCTGGTCTCAAAGTCACACCGTTCCCGTTCCAGAAACTGGGTATCCTCTATGCCGTTACCAATCAACAAGGGATGCTTTTTGGGGATTCTATGGGTCTCGGCAAAGCGATGCCTGTTGATAGTCAAGTATTTAGCCTAGCCGGTAAGGTTAGAATCGGGGATCTTAAAGTAGGTGATAAGGTAGTCGGAAGGGACGGAGAAGAACATAATGTTATCGGTGTATATCCACAGGGATTAAGGGAAGTTTGTAGAATAACATTCAGTGACGGATTTTCAATCGTTGTGGATACAGACCATCTATGGTATGTCTGTTCCAATTCTCAAAATTCAAAACGAAACAAAGACAAGGATATCGGGGTCGTTCTATCTACCAAACAGTTGTTGGATGTAAACGGGAAAAGCACAAGACATGGGACGGGCCACAACAGCGACAAAGTTTATGAATTCAGCACCTACTACAAAAAGGATAACGGAGACAATTCTTGGTGCATCCCTGTTGTCAAACCCATACGGTTTAACCCGAAAGAAACGAGCATCGACCCTTATACTTTAGGTGTGTTTATCGGAAACGGATGTATACACAAAGACGGATACATTGCGGTCAAGAAGGAATTGGTTGAACTCGGTCTTAACGGTAAACGGTCTTGGGAGAGGTTTATACCAAGCTGTTACAAGTACAATAGCGTTGATGTAAGGCTAGGGGTGTTGCAAGGCCTTATGGATACCGATGGATGTGCCGGAGACTATTCTACGGAGTACTGCACCGTTTCCAAGACCCTCTGCGATGATGTCGCGGAAATCATACAGACATTGGGAGGGATAGCAAGAATCAGTACCAAAACACCGACATACACTTACAAGGGGGTAAAGAAACAGGGAAGGACGGCTTATCGGGTAAATATCAAACTTCCTCCTGAGATGGAACTCTTCCGTTTAAAGAGGAAAAAGGAAGTATATGACAAGTGTAATAAATGCTTACCAGCGCGTTACATTTCAAATATTGAAAAACTGCCCGAGAAGCAAGAAACCGTTTGTATCGCGGTAGACGCGCCTGATCATCTATATGTCACAGAACACTGTATCGTCACCCATAACACTATTCAGGGAATAGCGACGGCGATAGTATTGAAGAATCAGGGTAAGATTAAAAACTGTCTTGTCATTACACCCGCAAGCTTGAAATTCAATTGGCCTCTGGAAATAGAAAAATTCAGCGATGAAAAGAGTATTGTCATTGACAGCAAGAAACCAGAGGACAGAATCAGACAATGGCTTGACGACAGCGCTTTCTTTAAAATAGCTAATTATGAACTGGTAGTGGAAGACCTCGGGGCAGGGCGTGAAATCAAAATCAAGAAATCAATGACGGCAGAGGAACGAGAAAAAGCAATGCTTCGTAAGCTTCACAAACTCGTAAAACAGAAACGTTTGGAAAGTATCAAAGATAGGGTTTGGGATCTTGTGATTATGGACGAGGTACACGCCATAAAGCATAACGGCAGTAAAAGATATCAGGCTTTGAAGAATATCAAAGCAAGGATCAAAATAGGACTTTCAGGGACACCGATGGACGGCAGACTTGAAGAATTGTTCAATGTCTTGAATATCATCTGCCCTGGAGTATTAGGATCAAGGGAAAGTTTCTTTAAAGATCATATGGTTACGGACATTTTCGGGACAGTAAAGGGGTATAAGAAACTTCTGGAAGTACAGGAAAA
>JALOCC010000011.1 GCA_023227945.1 Candidatus Omnitrophota bacterium | reverse complement strand
GTAAAAGAGGCATTTACTTGCCTCTTGAGGCTATCAAGAATACGGGGGATAAATACAAAAGGATTCAGAGCGTTGAGCCGCTTATAAGAATCGGTTCATTGAAGCTAAATGAAAACCACAAACTTCTTTTGGAACAATTGCAATTTTTCCCTCGTGCTAAACATGATGATGGCCCTGATGCTTTAGAAATGTGTGTAAGATTGGCAGAAGAGATAGGAGAGATAAAGATCTATTAGGTAAGGTAGCGATAAACAGTAAGGAGTATATTATTTAACGAAGAAATCGAGGCTCTTTTTGTAAATTTTCGCAAATTCTTTTAACTGCATTATATCAATTCTGCGTTGGCCGGATTCTATCTTTGAAACATAAGATTGAGTTCGGCCAAGCAACTTCGCAACATCCTCTTGATTAAGCCCCATATCTTGGCGCGCTTCGATCAATTTGTCTACAAGCGCTTTATGCCCTTTGGTATATATTGTTTTGTTCATATCCTTGCTATATGCCAGCTAATATGGTATATTCCCATAAGGAATATGCCAAAATGGAATATAAATAGAAATATACTATTGGTAGAGAGTCAAAAAATATTTCTAGTAAGGAGGTGTATGAAAAAAATAATTTATCTGATATTTATTCTGATATTGTTGAATGGCTGTGCGAGTTTATCTGAAAAGGGTGACATTTATCTTAATAACCTAGAAAAACATAAACATTATAAAGAAATAGTGGTAAATAGTTCCTATGATGAAGCTTTCAGCGCAGCAATAGAAGTCTTCCGTGATTTGGGAATAAATGTGCTTAAAAAAGATTATGAAAATAAAAAAATTTTAGGTTCACTTTATCCAGAGCATTATTGGAGTCATTACGGTGTTTTCTTCAGCGATGTAGGAGATGACAAGACAAAAATTACCTTAAAGGCAACTGGTTTTCTTATTAACGAAGACACAATTTTAGAGAAAATAAAAGAAACATTATCACAACCTAAACTAATGAATAGATAGAGAGATTATGTTTTAATTTATACTCTACTTGTTTTAGAAAATCTTACAAAATTATATATATCGTGCCATGAGCTTTTAAAAGTTTTTATATGGTTGACAGTTTGGAAAAAAAATCTGGATTTAATATTAATTTACTCGGGCATTATGAGTTTGTTGACTATATCCTCGATTATCTGAAAAATAACATTGGTATCACAATAGAATCTCCGAGCCATTCTAACCATCTTGTCTTTTACAAAGGATATCTATCCGTCAAAAATAGGCAATTACCTGCCGCAATAGTAGGTTATGGCGGTTCTGGGACGAACTTGAGGGATTTACCTACACCTTTGCAAACAGAGCTCTTACCTTTAGTATTTGAGCATTGGAATAAAATATCAGCTGGTAATAATGCTGTGCCGCTTATGATACTCGGGCATTCATTTGATGAAGTATTCCTACGGAAGATACGCCTGCTTAAAACGGCAATCCCGGATATTCGCTTGATACAGTTTATTAATGTTTACCGCTTCAAGTCTATTCAGGGGCGTTTTAAACGCATAAGTGAACATTACGAAAATAATCTTACCAAAACTCTTAAGATAAAAAATGAAGTAGTGGATCTTCAGTCAGCAGTAATAGAATATCTTAAGGCCGGTGGAGAATTAGGCGGCCATAACTATACTGTTCTTGACTTTGAATTGCCGGCAGGTGAAGGCACAAAGAAATCTGAAGTTATCGACATCCTTGCCCTTGAGCGTAAACGCAAATGGCTTACAGTAATAGAGCTAAAATATGAGAAATTATTAAATGCCCGGTTACAAAGCGTAATCTTCCAGGGGCTTGATTACTGCAATTGGGTTGAAGACCATAAAAGAGGCCTTGCTATGCTTTTCCCAGAACATATTATTGACGTGCGCAGAAGGACTAGGCTTATTTTAATTAACGGCCCTGATAAATTTCCAGCGTTTCATGAGAAATTTGCTAAAGCATGTAATTTACAGGACCGCTACCAGGAAATCGAATTCTACTTTACAAACGATCATATACCGCTTAAATTCAACCAATTTGCTAAATTATCGAGGTAAAAGGAAAATGTTGACAAAGGTATTTAAGGGGTATATATTAACATTAATTTAGGAAGTGGTCCTGAGTTGATAGGGGGAACCTGGACGTTAAAAAAGTAAAACCTTTGCCAAGAGAGGCAAAGGTTTTTGTGTTTTTAGGACATAAGGAGAATAATTATGGAGCATCCTTTTCATGAGAAAATTGGAGATTTAATTAACAATACCGTATTTCCGAATTGCAAAATAATCAAGGATCCTGCTTGTGGTGGCGGCCAGCATATACCTTTATTCTGTTCAGGGGAACGATCAAGAGAAACAGAATATTGCAATGTTGACTTATTGATAACAGTCGATAATAAGATTAAAGTTATTATAGAAATAGAAGAAGCAAACATTAAACCAACACAAATTTGTGGAAAATTATTAACATCAGCTTTATCGAAATATTTTATTCATGAATCTGAAGGCAGTAATCTTATCGGAATGGCTGATTCAGTTTTATTCATTCAGGTATTAGATAGCTTGAAATTGAAAATTGATAAAACGGCAAAAACAAAACAGTGGGATAAGATAGAAAAATCTATTCAAGATATAATCCCTGTAAAGGGAAGCAATATTAGTCGATATAAAATATTTTATGGAAATAAAACAAATTTCAATGATAAGGGGTTGCTAAACTACATATCGGAATTTTTAAAACAATAGGAGAGAAATGACTGTTAAAGAAAGATACGAAGAGTTAAAGAAAAAAATAGTTAAGCGTAAAGAAGAATTTGATGCTTTTGTTGATATGCTTGAAAAGAAAACCAGTTGGCTAACGAGCCCAGCGAGTACAAGGTTTCATCTAAATAGCGAAGGTGGTTTGTTGGAGCATAGCGTAGGCGTTGCGGAAACCCTGTTAAAGCTACGCGAAACTCTTGCGCCGCAAATTTCGGAAGAATCCTGTGTCATCGTAGGGCTTTTCCATGATGTGGGCAAAATCGGTATGCCGGGTAAACCACGATACCTGAAAAATACTAATCAATGGGAAGTGGAGAAAAGAGGGATGACTTATAAGGTTAATCCAGAAGAAACCTATATGAACCTGGCTGTACGTAGCCTATATCTTATTGCTAAATACATCCCCTTGTCAGATTCAGAAGCACAAGCTATTCTTTATCATGATGGCCAGTATGTGGAGGCTAACAAAGAAGTTGCGCATCGAGAAGTGCCGCTTACACTTTTAGTGCAGTTTGCTGACAACTGGACTGCCTGTATCTATGAAGAAGGTCGTCCTATTCAGGAAGATACGGATTATTATAAAAAAGAAAATGATTAATTATATAGCAATACTATGAAAAATTCTAAAGAATGCCCAATCTGCCGCGGCTCTACTCATTTCCTGGCTAATTACTGCAAGCGCTGTAAAAAGTTAATAGATAGGGTTGATATGCGAGCAAAAATTAATAAAGAGGCACGAATCCAAGCTTTAAAAAGAGCTTGGGATGGTAATTCCTTTCGTTGTTATTATACGGGGATAAAGTTAGTTGAAAATAACCATAAAGACCCACTTTATTTAACGTTTGATCATAGAATTCCTAGAAAGGAGGATGACATTGTAGTGGCAGCTGCCATTCTAAATGACATGAAATCAGACATGGATGAAAATGAGTTCAAAGCAATTATTTTTCAATTAGCAGAACATTTTAAAGGTAAAGAAATTGATGAGAAGGCTTTTGAGATAAAATTTTGGAAACGGTAAAACAATGAATATACTTTTAACAAATGATGACGGTATTTATTCAGAAGGTATCCGCGCTTTATATAAATCACTCAAGGAAATTGGCAATGTGACCATAGTCGCCCCCGATACCGAAAGAAGCGCCGTAGGCCATGCAATTACACTTTCCGATCCCTTAAGAGTTAAGTCCGTAAACCGAGAAGGTAAATTCTTTGGTTATGCTACTACCGGCACCCCTGCTGACTGTGTAAAACTTGCCATAAGAGCTATTTTAAAGAAACGCCCGGATATAGTAATATCAGGCATTAACCTTGGGCCGAACACGGGTTACAGCGTTTTATATTCTGGAACAGTATCCGGAGCAACTGAAGGTGCAATTCTAGGTATTCCTTCTTTTGCAATTTCTTTAGCGACTTTTGAGAACCCAAATTATACCATTGCAGCTGATTTTGCCAAAAAACTTACAAAGACAATCTTAGATAATAAAGGATTACCAGAAGGAACATTGTTAAACGTGAATATCCCTGCCGTAGACAAAAAACACATAAAAGGCATTAGAATAGTCAGGCAAAGTAAAACAGCTATCAAGGAAAGATTCGATAAAAGAGAAGATCCTCATAAGCGTATCTACTATTGGCTTACTGGCGAAGCGATAGAGTCGGATAATCAAGAAGATGCAGACATTGAAGCTATTCGTAATAACTATATTTCAATTACTCCTATTCATTGCGATATGACGAATTATAATTTTATAAAGAAACTTCAGGGCTGGAAATTTTAATTGCATACAGAGAGTCTTTCTGGAGCATTGTATTTTTGGGCGTCTTATAGAGATTACCTCTCGTGATATACAGTAAAACAGCTCAAAAAAGGTTTGCATTAAGAAAGAGGTAACATTGTATAGCTCTCTAAATTATCGATAAGTAGAGGGATATAACTCCTAGAAAAGGCGACAAAAGTGGCTATAAAACTGTTTCTTATATGCTTGATTTATTGATATTTGTGCTGTTTGGTATATAATATGCCTATTGCTCCCAGAGATATAGACTCGTAAAGAATACTGGAGAGGGCAGATGCTAATTAATATAAACCTAGTGATGCTTTTTGAAATGTTCTGATTTTTATTTTTAAGTTACAAATAGGAGGGACAAACGATGACAAATGAAAATATCGAATTGGGTGTTTTTAATAAAATTATATCGAGCCTGTCAGGAGTTGATCCGGATACTCAATCAAGAATACTTCAATCAGTTATAACATTTCTTAAGCTAAACGAAGTCAATCTGCATAAACCATTTCCTGTTAGCAACAATAGTCTTGAGTTAAATTTTTCAGATCGTGAAGAAAGATCACCAAAAGAATTTCTATTAGACAAAAATCCTAAAACAGACATTCAAAGAATTGCCTGTCTAGCATATTATTTGAGTCATTACCGCAACACCCCTCATTTTAAAACTCTTGATTTGAGCAAATTAAATACAGAAGCAGCACAACCAAAATTTTCAAACCCTGGGTTTGCAGTTACAAACGCAGCGAATAAAAGACTTTTGGTGCCAGCTGGGGGAGGAAGTAAACAGTTAAGTGCACTTGGTGAGCAGTATGTACAAGCATTACCAGATCTCAACGCTGCCAAAGCAGTGTTGGAGCGTGCCCAAAGAACAAGGAAAAAGTCACAGGGCAAAAAAACTCCACAACAAGAGTCAAAATGAAGCGTAAAGCCGTAAGACTTTCAATATTTAATCATAAGGGTGGTGTTGGAAAAACTACACTTACGATTAATATAGCCGCTGCTTTAGCTAAATTAGGACGCTCAGTATTACTGGTAGATTCCGATCCGCAGTGTAATCTTACTTCTTATTTAATTGAAGATGCGGTGGTAAATAGTCTTTTAGACCATTCAGACGCCTCCAATGGTCAAACAATTTGGTCTGCATTAAAACCAATCGTAGAAGCTCGCGGTGGTCAGAAAAAAATTTCCGCCATTCCTTTAAACATTCCTAAACTTCATTTATTGCCAGGAGATATCAGGCTTTCTGAATTTGAATCTGAGCTCTCAGACTTCTGGTCGGCTTGCTTCCAAAGAAAAATTAAGGGTTTTGATGGAACATCGGCCCTAAGTTCGTTGGTTGATGAAGTGGCGTCTGGTTTAAACGTCGACTTCGTTTTGTATGATACGGGTCCAAATATTGGCCCTCTAAATAGAGCAATTTTGATGGATTGCGATTATTTTATTATCCCTGGAGCCTGCGATTTATTTTCTGTAAGAGCACTCAAAACTCTTGGGGTTACGTTACGCTCATGGATTAAAGATTGGGAATCAATATCTGCAATTGCGCCAGATGGTGCCCACCTTCTTTTAGGTAGGCCAAGATTTTTAGGCTATATTCCAGTGCGATTTAAGACGTACGGAAAAGTAATAGTTCAAACACATGCTAGATATGTTGCGAAGTTTGAAAAGCAGTTACATAGTGATATCATTGCGTTCTTGCGTAAATTGGACGTTTCATTAGCGCCTCAATCGGTCCAACATTCCAAGCTGGGGGAAGTAAAAGATTTTTCAACACTCATACCGTTAGCACAAGAACAAGGAACGCCTTTATGGAAAGTTGTCGGAGGTAATGAAACTCTCGTTCGAGAAGCGGATAAAGCATTCAAAGATATTGCAGAAGCCGTTATTCAAAAAATAGAAACAAACTGAAATATGCCCCAGAGTTTAAATAAAAAAATAAATGTCCAGATAGAAAACGCAATAGAAACATACGTACACAATTTAGATAATTTTAAAAACATAGCAGATAATCTTACGAACGATCTTATGGAAAATGAAGATCTTCGTAAATTAATACATTCGATTAAGGTGCGGAAAAAAGATCCAAAGCATTTAAAAGACAAGCTGGAAAGAATTGCAAGAAGAAATCTTTCAGAAAAGAAACCATTTCGAATTACAGCAGAAAATTTGTTTAGTCAAATTAATGATTTAGCTGGCATCAGAATTCTACATCTGCATACTAAGCAAATGTTAGAAATCCATCCCGCAGTCCTTAAAGTATTTAGAGAACATTTTTGGACATTAATAAGGAAGCCCGTGGCTTACACTTGGGATATAGAGAATAAAGCTTTTTTTCAAACGTTGGGCATCAAAGCAGTTTTTATACCTTCCCAATATACAAGTGTTCATTACATATTGAAACCGAAGCGTGAAACCCCCATGACATGTGAATTACAAATAAGAACCCTAATGGAAGAAGTGTGGGGTGAGGTGTCGCATGTTATAAATTATCCTTACGAGACAAAAAACGTTCACTGTAAAGAACAATTGCGTGTTTTAGCAAGGATTGCATCTGGTTGTACTCGCCTTGTAGATTCAATATTTGAATCTCATAAAACAAAATAGTTGAATAAACAAAACGTCATATATAATACAAAGAAGGTTCGCTTGTGTAAAATCAATCCCACCTTCACTGATAATCACGTCTTGTCATTTCTCCCCTGGAGTTGAATTCTGTAAATACCTGTATACAGAGAGTTTTTCTGCCGCGCCATATTTCTGGGCTGGTGATGGGAGTCGAACTGCCTCTCACATTTTCAAATAGCTGTTTACAGAGAGGTCGTCCCCTTGTGAATTATTTCTGCCCTTGGTAAGGGCGGTGCAAGTTTCCTAAATTTTATTTAAATTGTAAATAAAGTGGTTCTCCCTATTAGCGGGCTATATTCATGTTTAAGGATGAGCCAGCATATAATAACATTTTAATATTGAAAAAACATTTGATTTAACTTACTATATATTTAGATATATAGTAAGTGTAGCGCGTAGTATGCCGGTAGAATTCAAAACAATAGGAACGATGATGATAGTTAAAGTAGGATTGTCTCAGGGTGTTGTTATATGATGCCAATTGAAACGATTTTATTATGGGTTGCGGTATTAATATTCGTGAGTGTTGTTTCAAGCAAGTTCTCAGATAGATTCGCCATACCTGTCTTGTTGTTATTTTTAGCGATCGGAATGCTTGCTGGATCGGAAGGGGTGGGTCAGATATATTTTGATAATGCACAATTAGCGAAATCCATCGGTATTGTTGCTCTTATTTTTATTATTTTTTCAGGAGGTTTTGATACTAATTGGAAAGATACCAAGCCGGTCGTTTGGCCGGGAGTTATCCTTTCGACGGCCGGAGTTTTACTGACCGCAATCATAACAGGCTGTTTTGCAGTATATATTTTAAAATTTTCTTTTCTCGAGGGAATGCTTCTTGGTTCTATAGTTTCTTCGACCGATGCCGCCGCCGTATTCAACATTCTAAGATCAAAACGTATAAGCCTTAAAAAGCCATTGAAACCGTTACTTGAGTTTGAGTCGGGCAGCAATGACCCGATGGCTGTCTTTTTGACGGTAGGTTTTATTAGTCTTCTAACCGTAAGAGACATGAGTATTGTCGCATTAATTCCCAAATTCATGCTGGATATGGGCATGGGCGCACTCGTAGGATATTTAATGGCTAGAGCCATTGTATTTCTTATTAACCGCCTGAAGCTGGAATATGAAGGACTTTATCTGGTAGTAATGATCTCACTTGTCCTATTAACGTACGTAATCGCTGTCTTTTTAAAAGGCAATGGAATACTTGCAGTTTATCTTGCGGGTTTAATGCTGGGGAAGGCGGAGTTTCCAAATAAAAGAATGATCATGAGATTTCATGATGGTTTAGCATGGCTTATGCAAATTGCTATGTTCGTAACCTTGGGCTTACTAGTTTTTCCTTCCCATATCCTTCCGTTAATAGGGCCAGGCTTATTGCTTACCATTCTTCTTATGGTAGTTGCTCGCCCTATCAGCGTATTGTTGTGTTTATCGCCGTTTAAAATGAATATACGCAAAAAAACTATGATCGCTTGGGTCGGTCTCAGGGGCTCAGTCCCGATTATCTTGGCAACATTTCCTTTTATGGTTGGCATTCCGCAGGCGGATATCATTTTTAATATTGTGTTTTTCGTTGTTTTTGCATCGGTTCTTATTCAAGGAACATCCATTCCAATTGTTTCTAAAGTATTGAAGTTGGATGTTCCTTTGGTCAATAAAACGCGCTATCCAATTGAGTTCGAAAAAACAGAAGGTATTAATGCGGAATTGACGGATGCTATTGTTCCGTATGGCTCAGAAGCCGTGGGGAAAAGGATTAGCGATTTAGGTGTTCCCGAAAAATGCCTTATCGTGCTTATTTCCAGAAACGATAAATTTGTTATACCATCCGGATCTACGATTATAGAAGGCGGCGATGTTTTGTTGGTGCTTGCAAATACTGAAGATTTTTTGATAATTCAGAAAATGCTGGCACATCTTAATAGAGAAGTGTAACTAGAAAACAATTAGTTTGTTTACTTTTTGATGAGGGACACATATTAAGTTTCTATCTTTCAATTGCTTGCGTATTTTTAACCCCAAAATAGTGTACGAAACTGATAAATTAAGCGAGGAAATATTTCCCAAATTTACCAATAGCAGTACGCAGAGAGGCCGTCCCCTTATGAATTATGTTTGCCCTCGTGAGGGGATTGTGAAAGATTCTCCGATTTCACTTTAGCTGTTTACAGAGAGGCTATCCCCTTATGGATTATGTCTGTCCTTCGAAGCGGACAAGGAAGGGTTCTCTAGCCTTCCAAGAGCTGTATGCAGAGAGGCCGTCCCCTTGTCGAATATGTCTGCCCTCGTGAGGGGAGTTACCTCTTGAATTGGAGAAGTTATCTTGACAGAAACAAATTTTGAGGGTATATTCTATTTGTGAACGAGCGTTCATTAGTTAGATAATGTTCACAAAGGAGTAAAATGGCTATATCAAGTAGAAAAGAGAGAGACAGGCAGTTACGCAGGGCAGACATTTTTAAAGCAGCAGAGCATCTTTTTGCCGTAAAAGGATATCATAAGGCAACCATAAGAGATATCGCTAAAGAGGCTCAATATGCGATAGGGACTGTTTACCTGCATTTTAAGGATAAAGAAGACCTTTACTTCGCTTTACTTGAAGAAAAGATTAAAAGCCTGTTTTTTACGATTAAAGACAAAACAAGCCAAACCAAAGAAGCGAGAAAAAAATTAGAAATTCTCGTGCATGAGACTTTAGTTTTTTTTGAGAACAATCAGAATTTTTTCCAGATATTTGCTTCAGAGCAAAGCGAGGTAGTGGCAGAAAGAAAAGTTATGGGGTCTTCTATCGGCGTACAGATGCAAGAATATGTAGTCGGCCTGATTAAGTATGCGCAAGGCCAGGGCATAGTCAGCAAAGATTTTAAGGCTGGACAGCTTGGGGATGTTCTTGTTTCCATGCTAAAAACAATCGGCATTAAATGGCTGCAAGAAAAGGACAATAAGAAAGAAAGTTTAGCTGATTCTTCCCGTGTTATTATTAGATTGTTTCTAAATGGCGCTGCGAATAAATAGCCTCACCTTAAGCCCACCTTAGGCTCAACTTCAATAAATCCGTAACAGAGTTATTTGCTGCAATTAAATTACCTTGACAATGAATAAAATGAATGTTATATTCTGTAGATGAACATATGTTCATCTATTGATATAAGGTTCATAATAAATGCCAGCAAAAGCGCATTAACCAATAGAAATAATGATTTATATGAGAGGAATGAGAAGAAAACTTCCCATTGTTACCTATATAATTATTAACATAATCGGCGTCTCTAATAATGTTTTCCCGCAGACCCAGCAAAAAGAGCCTGTTTTGCAGGTAAGCCTCGACGAAACTATTAACCGCGCCTTAGATACCAGCGAAGAACTAAAAATAAAAGCGCAGGAAGTAAATAGAACCCAAGGGGTTTACAGGGAAGTGCGTTCAGGGATGCTGCCTCATATAAGCGCGGAAACAACTTGGACTAATAACCTGGGTTATCCCGATAAGGCAGCAACTCAATATTCTGACCATGAGTTTAATGGTGGAGTAAGTGCTTCTCAGGTTATCTGGTCATTTGGCAAAATTATATATGCAGTTAATTCAGCCAGGAGCGCGGTTGAGGCAAGCGTATTTAATAAAGAAGCAAGCAAGCAAGAAGTCATTTATGCCGCAAAATTAAGCTATTATAGCAGCGTGCTGGCCAGGAATGCTTTGTTTATAACTGAGAAATCATATGCGAATGTTCTTGAAAATAAAAAACTGATGAGTGAGCGTACATACGGCGGCAGAAGCCCTAAATATGAGATTATCAGAATGGATGCCGAAGTAGCCAGCCGGATACCTACCGTGAATGAAGCCCGGACAGAATTTGATGCAGCCATGGAAACCTTAAGAAGAGTTATCGATATAAATCTTGACCGTGAAATTGAACTTGTGGGTGATTTCCAGGGGAAATACAATGATTATAATTACGAAACACTGGTAACTGCAATGT
Organism: Candidatus Omnitrophota bacterium; assembly: GCA_023227945.1. Taxonomy (GTDB): domain Bacteria; phylum Omnitrophota; class Gorgyraeia; order Duberdicusellales; family 4484-171; genus JAJYOP01. The sequence goes on along the minus strand of JALOCC010000011.1, from coordinate 36,164 downwards.
ATGAATATGAGCCTTCTCTACGCAGTTTAGATAAAACCGTTGAATCAGCCGGAGAAAAAGTAAAAAGCAGATATGCTAGTTTTCTGCCTACTTTATCTGCTTTTGGTTCCTGGAGTTATCGCGGCGGGTCTAACGAGCATGCTTTCTTAAATAATGATGAATTAGATAATTATTCGGTCGCAGGGCTTAAGGCTAGCATTCCGCTTTGGGAAGGAGGGGAAAAAGAAGCGCAGCTTAGCCAATCCAAAGCCGATAAAGAAATCGCGGTTCTTAAAAAGAAACAACTGGAAAGAAACCTGCTGCTGGAGCTTAAAAAAGCCTTCCTGGAATACGACCAGTATAAAGAAAACCTTAAAGCGAATATCGATGCCGTGAATTTAGCCGAAGAGTCCTTTAAACAGATGCAGGAAATGTTTGCTTCCGGTCAGGTGACTTTAACCGATTTAAATGACGCAGAACTTCTTTTGACTAATCAAAGGCTCAATAAAGAAATGACTTTATTTAGCATTAACATAACTTTGGCGAGAATAGAAAAATTAATTGCAGGGCAATACGATGAAAAAAATATTAATAAAGAATCTTAATCGAAGAGCAAAAATATACGCGGCGATAATCATTTTTTGTATTCTTTCCGTATTTGTGAGAATAGCGCTGGTGAACATTTCCCGCAGCCGTACGATTATTAGTTTTGTTTCCGAATGGAACAAGCTAGGTAAGCCTGTAACTGTGGAAAAGGTTTTGCCACGGAGCGTTCCTGTGTATACGAAACTTACTGTGCGCGGAGTTTTCGGAAAAATTGCCAAAGGGTTCGTTACGGGAGATATCAAAGATAAGCTTCAACAAGGCCAGGAAGTTTTTTGTGCAGATAGGAGCAAACCGTGCGCGATCATTATCGGTATTGCCGCAGGATTAGATACGGACACCGGAATGTTTCCTGTGGAGATAGAATTTAATGAAACGTTAAGTCTTCAGGCCCTTGCGATTGTATTTGTTTGTACGCGAACAATCCCCAACGCTCTGGTAGTACCTAATGAAATTTTGGATTTTTCTGCAGATAAATATTACCTCTGGAAAGTTGAAGATGGAAAAGCCAAGAAGATCCAGGTAAAAGTTGCTTTGCGTAACGGCTACGGCGCGGTTATCAGCGAAGGAATTAATCCCGGCGATTTAATTGTTTTTAGAGGCCGCAGTATCTTATCAGAGGGCGATAAAGTGAATATTATTTCTGATAGAGCCTCGTAGTAAACCAATACCAAAGGCAGCGCGCTATGATAGAATTTTTTGTAAAACACCGTGTTACCACCATAATGTTAGTTTTGGTATTTGTGGTATTGGGTGTATATAGCTATTCTAATTTACCTGTCGAAAAAACTCCCAAGATGGACTTTCCTATCGTTACGGTTTCAATAATTTACCCTGGTGCAACTCCGCTTGAAGTAGAAACTCTGGTCGTGAAGAAAATTGAAGACGCGGTTTCCGAAATATCCGAAATCAAAAAAATTAAAAGCTATGCTTATGACAGCTTAGCTTATACCTCTATCGAATTTTTGATCGAAGCCGATGTTAATGTTAAATCTATCGAAGTAAAAGATAAGGTGGACGCGATACTTAATGACCTGCCGGATTCAATAGAAAAACCTGTAGTTGAAAAATATGACCCTCTAATTGTGCCGGTAATGGAACTCATGCTTTCGAGCGATACTGTGGATGACCGCGATCTCTACGAATATGCCGATAAAGTCTTAAAAAATAAATTTTCTTCTATTGCCGGAGTTGCAAAAGTTGATCTTTATGGAGGTAAAAAACGCCAAATCAACGCATGGCTGGACCCGATGCTGATGAAACAATATTATATCAGTATCGGAGAAGTAGTTAATGCTATGCTGATGAAAAACAAAAACATTCCTGCCGGAGATTTGGAAAAAGGCTTCAGTTCCCTGGGGGCCAGGTTTACCGGGGAGTTTGAAAGTATTTATGAAATTGCCAATATGAAGCTGGTTTCCTCTGACGGGACAAGATTCCAGTTAAAAGATATTGCAGTTATTGAAGATGGCTACAAAAAAATTGATTCGATGGCGCGATATAACGGGAAAAACGTTGTCGGGATTTCTATTAATAAAGCTTCCGACGGCAATGCAATATCCATTGCCCGGCAAATGCGCAGCCGCATGGATTCTTTCAGAGAAATTCTGCCGCAGGGGATGAAGCTGGATATCGCCACAGACACAACAACATTTATTATTAATGAAACCAATGATACCAACTGGAGTATTCTTGTCGGCCTTTTGCTTACCGCCGCAATTCTTTATTTCTTTGTCGGCAGGTGGGATATCGCAGTTATTGCATGTATCATTATCCCTACCTCAATTATTTCGACACTGTTTCCGATGTGGATTTCCAAGTTTTCAATTAACATGTTAACTCTGCTTGCCATCGCGTCAGTGCTTGGAACGCTGATTTCAAATGCCATTGTTATTATCGAAAATGTATTGGTGCATTTAGAGCGCCACGATGATCCCGAGATGGCTGCTATCGAGGGTACCAAAGAAGTAGTTGTGCCGATTATTGCTGCTACCGGCACTAATCTGGTTGTTTTTATGCCGCTTTCTATGATGGGCGGAATTGTCGGAGTCTTTATGAAGTCTTTTGGTTTAACCGTCATCTATGCTACGGTTTTTTCTATATTGGCTTCGTTTTGCCTAACCCCTATGATGTGCGCCACAATACTTAGGCCTAAAGCAAAAGATAAATCAGGCACTAAAAAGTCAAATCTTTTTCTGAGCAGATTATTGTTGCCGTTACATTATATACGTAAAGCTATCGATTCTATCATGGGCTTCTTGAAGAAAGAATATAAGCATATTTTTGAACTCATTTTCCAATATCCTAAGACAACCATACTTGTTGTTGTGCTGATATTTTTTGGAGCCTTAATGCTTGTGCCATATATCGAGAGTGATTTCAACCCGAAGTATGATGAAGATCAATTTACTATAAACCTGGTCTTGCCGCAGGGTTCTACTATTGAACGTACTCTTGAAACCTGCAAATTAATTGAGGGGTATCTTGATAAAATTCCCGAGAAAAAATCTTATCTGACAAGGATTGGAATAAACGGAGTAGAGAATGCCAAGATAACTTTTGATTTGATATCGCTAAAGGAACGAAAGAGAAAAGATGTGGAAATTATGGATGAGCTTACCAGGTTTATAGCTACAATTCCGGATGTCGAGGTAAGCTACGACCGGGGCATTTCTGCCGAGGCCGGTACAGGAGATGTAGCTATAGACTTGTACGGCATAGATTACGATACTATGATTAAGCTTTCACAGCAGGTAAAAGACTTGATGCAGAAAAGCGGATATTTTCGAAGCGTTATTTTGTCCTACAAATATCCTCGCAACGAAATCCGGCTTAAGCCACTACAGGAAAAACTTGTCGAATACGGAGTTAATGCTGCTTCCGCCGGGTCAGTTTTCCGTTCGTCAGTTTACGGAGAAGATTCCAATACCTATAAAGAAAAAGGCGAGGAATACAAGATTAATATTGAGTTAAACGATACGTATGCGCAGGATTTCGATGACATAAAAGTAATGTCTATGCTTTCCCGTAAAGGGCTTATTCCGCTTGATGAACTCGGCAAGTTAACAATTGAAAAAGCAATACCTACTATACGTCATCGCGACAGAATGCGGGTTATCCATCTTGACGGATTCCTTGGTAAAAGCTCACTGGGCATTATTACGGGTATACTTGATAAGCAATTTAAAGCCATACAATTTCCCGCCGGTTACGGGTATCGTTACGTAGGGAATTCCGAGCATATGAGCGAAACCAATCAGGAGTTAGGCAAGGCTTTTATGCTTGCGATTATCCTGACTTTTATGCTTTTATGCGCGCTCATGGATTCACTTGTGGCATATCCCTGGGCAGTTATGACTACCGTAGGGACTTCTGTCGCCGGTATGATCCTGGGGTTGTTCTTCTTTGGGCAGTCTATTAATGTTGCCTCATTGATGGGCGTGATTATGCTCGTAGGCATGGTGGTTAATAACGCAATTTTACTTTTGGATTATACATTGATTAAAATGAAAGAAGGCATTCCGGTTAAGGAAGCTTTGTGGCTGGGAGCCTCAGAAAAATTTAGGGCAATTATGATGATTTCTCTGGCGATTATCTTGGGTGTGTTACCGCAACTTTGGTCAGTTATGGAGGCAAAGAAATCCATGGGTGCGGTGATGACCGGCGGGATGCTCGCCTCGATTATATTTACTTTTGTTTTTGTCCCGGTTGTTTTTTGGTATTTAGTGCGTTTTGAGAAATGGTTTATCTTTAAAAAACAACTCTCTAATTAAAAGGCAGTAACCGAAGTTTTATTTATGAAGTATAAACACGCCCTGTTTTTAAATCCTTATATCGAAAACCATGCCACCAGCGTAATGAAGCTTTTTCCGCCTACCGGACTGGAATATGTTGCAACCAGCGCCAAAAGCTGCGTTGATAAAATAACCCTGCTTGATTTTCGCTACGAAAAAGAATTAACCAACCCGGTTAATTTGTTTGAGTTTATAAAAAGGGAAATCGATATTATTTGTGTAACCATCGGCTGGGACAGGCAATTTAAGGAAATCTGCGGGTTGCTTTCCTGCATGCCGGAGGATATCCCTTTGGTTGTTGGAGGATATAAGGCAACAGAAATGACAGAGGAACTATTTAAAACCTGCCCGCCGATTAAAATTATCGTCAGAGGCGAAGGGGAAGAAACCATACAGGAGATACTAAAAGGCGTGCCATTAAAAAATATTTTGGGCATCTCATACAGAGAAAACGGAACTATTATACACAATGCAAACCGCTCGCTACGTGATGTAGAAGGTATTCCTGCTCCAGACCGCGCTTTACGCAATAATGAGTACCGGCTTAGCGTAAACGGTATAAATATAATGGACCTTACCTTTGATTCGGTTCTAAGCGCGAGAGGCTGCCCCTATAATTGTAAATTCTGCACCTTTAACCTAAATCCTCTTGGCCAAAAAAGAACCTATTCCGCCAGAAGCGTTGATTCAGTGATTGAAGAGCTTAAGACTATCTCTGCCAAGGTTATTCTTTTTAGCGATGACAATTTGTTTACTGACATGAAACGGGCAGAGGAATTATGCGATAAGATTATCGAAAATAAAATAAAAAAGAGATTTGTCGCCCAGGCGCGGCTAGAAATTTCAAAACGTCCGCAGCTTCTGGAGAAGATGGTAAAAGCCGGTTTTAAGGCGCTTTTACTTGGTGTAGAATCTCCGCATGACCGGATACTTGCCCAGTTAGATAAAGGTTTTAATTCGGCAACAATAAGAAATGCATTTAAGGTACTTACTAAATACCCGATATATTACAGCGGATATTTCATTTACGGTAACATTGGCGAAACAAAAGAAGAGATGCTTTATATCGCGCAGTTTGCCAAAGAAATCGGGGTTGATTCAATTGCCTGTAATAAACTTCGCATAGAGAAATTTTCTCCCCTTCGGTCTTTAGCGCAAAATTCACCAGGGTATCACATCACCGACAGGGGGGAGTTTTATTCCGATATGTACGATTACCCCGCGCTTAAGAAAATAGGCCGGACCATAAAATTCTCTTTTTACACGCCGTCACGCTATTTAAAGATTTTATGGAAGAATATTTTCGTAACTAAATTTTTCACCTTTAGTGAAGTTCTGTCGCTTTCTATAGTAATCCCGCGCCTGCTTTATGCAACTATCAGCCGTGAGATAAAAAAAGGCAGGTTGGCTGATTCTTTAAAACGGACCTTTATAAGCAATAATGCGTAGCTTAGCAACACAAAATTTTACTTTTCCCGTTGTTATTAAGAAATTACAAGATAAAAATAAAGCAATTTTTATTCATGGGGAACGAGTCGCAAATTTTACCTGCTTAATTTCAGAAGAGATCGGTTTAAGCTACGAAGAAATTACAATCATAAGCTACGCAGCCATTCTTCACGATATAGGTAAAACCCAAGTGCCTGCGAAAATCGTAAACAAACCAGGCGCCTTGGATAAAAAAGAATCTGCGTTTATGAGAAAACATCCGGAATTAGGGTGCAGGTTGTTAAAAAAGGCAAAATTGGACCCTGTTGTTTGTCGGATTGTGCTTGAGCATCATGAACGCGTTAATGGCTCCGGGTATCCTTTCGGTTTACAGGATAAGGATATCATTTATGGGGCGAAAATTGTCGCGGTTGCCGACGTGATAAATACAATGATTTCAATGCAGCCATATCGCCCGGCTCTAAGCATGAACGATGCGCTTAAGGAAATTAAAGGAAATAGCGGCATTTTGTATGATTCAAAAATTGCCAAAGCTGTTTTTCGTTAGTTGATAAAGGAGTCTTCGGTGTCTGACAAAGCTTACTATGCAAGATTTTCACAGCTGCTACAAAAACTTTTACGCATTCTTTATCTGAAAACCCGTCACTATTCTTTGCTCGAAAGAATTACTTTCTCCGAATACAAAGTTTTATCTTTTTTGTCCAACGTCCCATCTGCGGAGATGTCTCGGATAAAAAATAACTTGAACATTACCGGAGCATTCGCAACTAACATAGTAGATAAACTTGTTAAAAATAAATTAGTCATACGTCAAAGAAGCGAAGATGACCGCAGGAAAATAATAATTGCAATTACTGATAATGGCAGGCTCTGTCTCAAGAGGCTTACAGAGCATAAAGAGAAATTGTTTAATAAGCTTTTCGGTTCTCTTCAGGAAAAAGAAAAGAAAGCAATGGAAAAAGGTATTTTGATACTTGTAAATTCGTTAGAAAAATGAAAAAAATTAGCTTTGGCACGCTCAAAAATAAAAAAAGATTATTGCTGTTAAGCACCGTTGTTTTTCTTGTTTCCGGTTGTGCAACTGTTCGGCACGCTGTTCCCGTAGATTCATTAAATAATGCTGCTATTTTCGGTATGCAGGGCATAAGAACACTAAGCGGCGTCCCAAGCGATTCTTTCAAAAAAGATTTTTTGAGGTTGCTTGAGCAAGCGGAAAAAGGAGGACCATCATTTTTTGATTTTAAAAACAATCGGACATATTCTATGCTTACCATTTCGGGTGGCGCCGCTAATGGTGCTTATGGTGCAGGATTGCTTAGCGGCTGGTCGAAGTCAGGAATGAGGCCGCAGTTTAAGGTTGTTACTGGCATAAGCACCGGAGCGATAATCGCGCCATTTGCTTTTTTGGGAAGTAAATACGACGGTAAATTAAAAGAATTTTCCACAAAATATTCGACAAAAGATATTGTGCGCATACGATCCCCTCTACTGGTAATCCCATTTAAAAATTCTATTGCCAGCACCAAGCCGTTAGAGGCTCTTATCGGGCGGTATTTCGACAAAGAATTATTAAAAGAGATAGCTGTTGAGCATAGTAATGGTCGCAGGCTCTATATTGGCACTACAAATCTTGATGCACAACGGTTTGTTATTTGGGATATGGGTAAAATCGCATCCATAGGCGATGATAAAGCCTTAAAGTTATTTCGCAAAATTATATTGGCATCGGCTTCTATTCCCATCGCGTTTCCCCCGGTATATTTTGAAGCAAAAGTTAATGATAAAATGTATGACGAGATGCATGTTGACGGCGGAGTGGTAAGGCAGGTATTTTTTCTCTACGATGTTCTCCATGGCATTGATAAAGCCATAAAAGAAAAAGGTTTTGATGCCTCCAGGTTGCATTATAAGATTTATATTATCAGGAATGGCTATGTAGACGCGGTATGGCAAGAAGTACCGGATAAGCTTTCAGCTATTGCCGGCCGCGCCGTGGATACAATGATTAATGCCCAAAGTATGGGCGACATATACCAACTATATATTTTTACACAGTTAGGCAGAGGTGATTTTAATCTTGCTTATATCCCCGTAACTCATGTGTCGAAAGCAAAAGAACTTTTCGATCCTCTTGAAATGCGCGCACTTTTCGATCTAGGTTTTGAAGAAGCCGAACATGGCTATAATTGGAAAAAAGTACCACCCGGAATAAATAAAAATTAAAAAATGGTTTTGTAAATAAAAACTGTTTTAACTAACAAAAAAGGAGGGGATATGAAAAAGCAAAGCGAAGGTATTGATTTGACTAATGATATCAGGATAAAGGCAAAGGAGCTTTGGGAGAAAGATGGCTGTAAACAGGGTCGTGACTTGGATTACTGGCTGCAGGCTGAAAAAATTGTTAAAAGCCAGATGAAAAAAAATCCTAAATCTAATCAGTGATATTAGCTGATAAAAAGTGATTTAGGTTGCCATTAACCACCTTGTCAGAATTCCACGGGCTTATTGCCCGTGGATGACTGGCAAAAATGGCACAGGTTTTTTTAATCAAAAAAATATTATGCGTAGTAAATTTCCGGCAAAATTACTTTTAAAAGGTTTCTTTAGAACTCCCGATATTATTTCCCCGCTTCTTAGAGGGCTGTATCATAAACATAGAGGCGTGAATAAGGATTATGAACGAGGCGATGGCAAGAGTTCTAAACCTCCGTTTCAAGTCAGTATCCGTATCACTAATGTTTGCAACCACCGCTGTGCTGTTTGCGGTCAATATGGCAAAAATGGATATATGCATGGAGAAAGAGGAAAATCTTTGTTTGGTAACATTCCTTACAGGAAATATAAAGAAGTAGTCGATCAGCTTAGCCATTATAAACCCGTTTATTATTTTACAGGTGGAGAGCCGTTTTTGTATCCAGATTTTGTTAAGCTGGTGAATTATATTAAACAAAAAGGTTCGATGGCTACCGTTGTTACTAATGGCGTTAAACTTAAAGATTATGCTTCAGAAATTGTACGTAACCGCTGGGATATGGTACTGGTTTCATTTGATGGCCCAGAATATATCCATGATGAGTGTCGCGGTTTAAAGGGAGCATATAAAACTGCGGTTGAAGGTTTATGTAAACTGCGTTTACTGAAAAAGGCTTCTGGTTCACGCAAGCCCTATATTTTTACTTCATTAACGCTTTCTCCTGTAAATGTTGATTATCTTCAGGAAACTTTTGAACTTAATAGAACAATAGTCCCTGATCTTGTTGTTGTTTATCTTTCCTGGTTTACCGCAGAACGTATTGGCCGTGAGCACGGCAAAATTATAAAAGAAAAACTAGATGCAGATGCATTTACCTGGCAGTCTTATGCTAAGACATTCAGTAGTCAGGACGCAGAGCGTTTTAGCAAGGCATTAAAGAATATTCGAAGAAAGTCTTGGCCTTTCGAATATATCGTTGTTCCTGATTTACATGGCAATGATGTCAGGGATTATTATTTGTATCCTGAAAAAACTTTTGGTTATAAACGTTGCCCGGCACCTTTTGTTATGATGGATATCATGCCTAATGGCGATATAACAACTTGTCGAGACTTTATCGATGTGAAGGTGGGCAATATTAATGAAGCAAAAATACTCGATATCTGGAATGGCGAGAAAATGATTAAATTCAGAAAATTACTTATCAAACACGACGGAGTCCTTCCTCAATGTACGCGTTGTTGCGGTTTAATGGGATTTTAATTTTTTAGATTATATATCATTTTGCAAAGGTTAGTATTACGAAACTTATAAAAATTGATGGAAATGCCATAAAAGATTGGGATTCTTTCCACGATGTTTTTACGGAGGTATTTGGATTCCCGGATTGCTACGGAAGAAATATGGACGCTTGGATTATTCGTATGATGTCTATAGATGATCCTGATAGTAGCCTGACGACAGTCAAGGTCAGCGAAGGAGAAAATTTGACACTTGAAATTCTAAATGGGGGCTCATTAAGAAAGAGATGCCCGGAAATCTTGGATACACTTTCAAATTCTTTGTCACTTGTTGATTTTAGGCGTATTGGTGCCGGGAAAGATCCGGTATTAAGCCTATGGTATTCCATATAGAGAACTTGTCGAATTAAGAGGGATGATGAGGTTAGAGAAACCTTTCTGATTTCACTTTAGCCGTAAACGGAGAGGTCGTCCCTTATGAATTATTTCTGCCCTTTCGAAGGAGATAGGGGAACCTCTCAAATTAAAAAATATTTGTATCTAGAGAGGCCGTCCCCTTGTTGAATGTATCCACCCTTGCGAGAGGAATAATTTCTACAGTTAGTTTTGCCGTTTTTATTCCTCGTGATATAATAAAAAAATAATCATAAAAGGAGATTTATGAAAGTTAACAGTAAAACAACCAAATCCTGGTTTAATTGCTGGTCAAATAAATACGACCAGACATTAGGAAAAATCAGTTTTCATCGAGATTTGCTGGACCTGATCGCGAGCAATTCCAAAGTTAAGGACGGAGATAAGATATTGGATGTCGGCTGCGGAACAGGGCTTCTTAGTTTAAGACTTTTACAGAAATCAGATTGCGCTATTATAGGAGTTGATTATTCTAAAGAGATGCTGGATATTTTCAAAGACAAGATAAAAAAGCTGAAATTACACAATAAAGTTTCCGTTGGTTTGATAGATGCCAACTCATTAAATTTTAAGAAAAATACTTTTGATATAGTAGTTTCTTCCGTGGCATTGCATCATCTTAGAGACAAGTTGCAAGTAGTAAGAACTATTTTTCGGATTCTAAAACCCGGAGGTATTTTTATAATCGGAGAGATTGATATGGATAGTACTGGTAAACATACCGATCCCCAAAGGCTTAAGCGCATCGTTAAAGCCTTGGAGCAGGAGTGGATTCCTGCCTTGCAAGACGCAGGCGTGAAAGCATTTTCCCAAATGTATGATAACGGTAAGAAACATATTTTTAATCAGGGTGAATATTGCCTGAGTTTTAAACAGTGGGCTGATATTTGTAAAAAAGCAGGTTTTGGCCCGGTTAGCATCAGGAGGGTATCTCGGCATAAGGTTTTTGGGGTTATTCTTGCCAAGAAGCCAGTTAATTAATTTTTGTTCCATATGTCAGAAACAGCGCATGTAAAAAATTGTTTTGGATGCAGTCCTGACAATCCTGTCGGCCTGAAACTCAAGTTTGAAATTAAAAATAACCTACTTGTTGGTGAGTTCGATTCAAATCAAAGCCACGAAGGCCCGCCCGGCCTTGTCCATGGCGGAGTCATCTCAGCTGTCATTGATGAGTCTTTTGCATTTTTTGCCGTGAGGATGCTTAAAATAGACGTAAGAACAATTCGTATAGAAATTGTATTTCGTAATCCAGTGCACATTAAAGATAGATTGCATATTGAAACTAGCCTAAAAGAAGAAAAAAGCCGGGCGGTTATCATAGGGTCTCGCGTCTATTCGGGCAATGCTATTATTGCAGAAGCTTTGGGGACTCTTTACAAGATAAAAACTGAGAAAGGCTTGAATGGCAGCAAAAACGCAGGCAAGCAATAGAACGCAAATTTTTGGGATAATCGCAATATGAAGAATTGGATATTTAATGAAAAGGAGCATTGCGGTATAGACTATTCCGATATCGAAATAATTAAAAAATATGATGTCGCGCATCAAAAATTCAGAAATTATAAAGAAGAGGCAAACCATATTGTCAAATTACTCAATTTGATGCCGAACGATACGATAATTGATATAGGTTGCGGGACAGGCGCATTTGCTATCAATGCTGCTTCCCGATGCAAAAAAGTGATAGCCGTCGATGTTTCCGAGGGGATGCTTAATCTTCTAAGAGAAAAGGCTAAAGAAAAAAAGATAAACAATATTGAAACAATTTGCGCCGGGTTTCTTTCGTACGATCATAGAGGAAAGAAGGCAGATGCCGTGGTTTCTGTAGTGGCATTACACCATTTGCCTGATTTTTGGAAACTCATTGCTTTACGAAAAATAAATACCGCACTAAAAAATGGGGGGAAATTTTATCTTTTTGATGTGGTATTTTCTTTTCCCATAAAAGACTACGAAAAATATTTCGATGCCTGGATAGCAGAAATGCAAAAAAGAGTTAAACAAATATCAGAAGAGGCCATTGTGCATATACGTGATGAGTTTAGTACTACCAAAACACACATGGAACTCTTTCTCAAAGAAGCCGGTTTTTCCATCGTAAAGAAGAATATGATTTCGCCTTGTACAACAGAATATTTATGCGCTAAAGTCTAGCTATAAAAATTGTCATGCCCAATTTTTTCTTTATAAGGGAAAGCGAGAAATGGATAAACATAAAATAAAATTATTGTTGCAACTTCCATTAACGGAGCTTATATCCAGGGCAAACCGGATAAGGAGCCAAAACGCAGGTTCGGAAATAGAACTTTGCAATATAATGAACGCTAAGTCCGGAATGTGCGGTGAGGATTGTAAATTCTGCGCTCAATCGGTACATCACAAAACAGATATATCAGCGTATTCTCTTAAAAGTAAAGCAGAGATACTTAAAAGTGCCAAATGCGCCAAAGACATGGGCGCGCACAGGTTTGATATCGTTACAAGCGGCAATGTCCTTGGTGCGGCCGACTTTAAGAAAATTATTGAAGCCGTTTCAGAAATACGTTCAAAAATAGGTATAAAAATGTGCGCTTCTCTGGGGAAGCTTAATGAAGATAGTTTGGCCATGCTTAAAAAAGCAGGTGTTTCCAGATACCATCACAACATAGAGACATCTCCCGGATATTTTCCCATGATTGTTAAAACACATACTTTTCAGGATAGGATTGATACAATAAAAGCCGCTAAAAAAGTGGGGCTAGAGGTTTGTAGCGGCGGCATAATCGGTATGGGGGAGGATTGGGATGACAGAATAGATATGGCACTAATATTAAAAAGATTGAAAGTAGATTCCGTACCTTTAAATATTCTTATGCCTATAAAAGGGACGTCATTCGAAAATTTCACCCCATTGTCATCAAGTGATATCATAAGGACTATCGCGATATTTCGAATTATATTAAAAGATAAGATAATTAAGGTAGCTGCGGGCAGAGAATCGATATTAAAAGATTTCCAATCCATGGCCTTCATGGCTGGCGCAAACGGTATGCTTATAGGAGGATACCTTACTCTAAAGGGTAGGGCCGTTGTAGACGATTTACGTTTAGCCGATGAAGTCAAAAAGGCATGGTAGAGAAATAAATAAGTTTTTCGATAACTGTATACCGGGGAGACATCCTTTTATCGGTTATGCCTGCCTTTGATAGAGATACGCCTTCAAATTTATAAATAGCTGTATTATTTAGCGTAATGCCTCTTGAGTTGTCTTTTTGTTTCCCTCCGCTATAATAAATAAATTATTGGAAGCAGAATGGGAGTAAGTTTTTTTATGTGTGTGCGGTTTTAAATGAAGGAGATAGATGGCGCTTTTAGTAAAAGATAAGGTTTTGCCGACTATAATACGCATGGCTGTTCCGATGTTAGCTGGGACATTTGCCATGAATGCGTATAATTTGACCGATACATGGTTTGTTTCACGGTTAGGCACCAACGCTTTGGCAGCGATGTCGTTTACATTTCCAGTCGTCATGCTCTTGGGGTTTATCATGCGTGGGCTGGGGACTGGTGCCATGACTGTAGTGGCACATGCCTTGGGCAGGGGTAAACAACAAACCGCTGCGCGCATTACTACGCATGCGGTTTTTTTGTCTTCAAGTTTGGCCTTGTGTCTTATGGTGGTTGGTTTTCTTACGATAAAGCCGCTTTTCATGCGGCTAGGCGCGGCAGGAGAAGTGTTTGTTTTGACGCAGCAATACATGATGATTTGGTATTGGGGGTTGGTCATCCGAGTCGTGCAAATGATGTTCGCTGATATTATTATCGGTACGGGCAATACTAAAGCGGTAAGCGTCCTGATGGTCGGGGGAACTGTGTTCAATTTTATCCTCGATCCAATGATGATTTTTGGATTGTGGGGATTTCCGAAGATGGGAATACAGGGTGCGGCATTAGCCACGGTTATTTCCGAAGCGCTGGTATTGGCGGGGGCATTCTATTTTATCCATAAAAAATACAAGTTGATTCTTTTTGTTTCGCATTCCCGCCAACGGATTATATCATCCTGGCGGAGAATCCTTCGTATAGGGATACCCACCACGTTAAGCTCTATTCTAACCCCATTTTCCGCCGCGATAGTTATCAAGATAGTTTCCGGGTTCGGTAAAGCCGCGGTTGCCGCTATCGGGGTTGCCAGCCGCATCGAGATGTTCGCCTTCATGATACCGATGACAGTAGGTATGTCCTTGGTCCCGTTCGTAGCCCAGAATTACGGGGCGCAACGTTTTGACCGGATCAAGGCTGTGCGTAAAGGCGCTATGTTGTTTGCGCTTATATTCGGCTTTTTCATTGCGGGAGTTTTCTTGTTTATCGCGCGTCCGCTTGGCAGGCTGTTTTCATCCGATCCGGAAGTCGTCAATATCTTAGTGCGGTATATATACATTACATGTTTTGGTTACGGGTTCTTGGAGGTGCATCGGTATGCCGGTTTTTGCATGATAGGCATTCATCAGCCGATTTCTTCCGCTTTCCTAAATACGATTCGCATGATTGTTTTGATGATACCTTTAGCATATTTCGGCGCGAAATTTTTCGGCATCTCCGGTGTTTTTTGGGGAAGATTGATGACTGATATATGTTCCGCCGTTATAGGGATTGTATGGACAGGGAAGATTCTCAAGAAAGCATCTTACAATTCTTTACCGACCAAGTTGTAAACGGAGAGGGTGCTCTTTCGTGAAATATGTCTGCTCTTCGAAGTGGATAAAGAAGGGTTCTCTAACTTTCCAAGAGCTGTTTACAGAGAGGTCGTCCCCTTGTTGAATATGTCTGCCCTCGTGAGAGGATTGTGAAAAACTCTCTAGCCTCACTTAAGCTGCATGCAAAAAGATTACCTGCTAATCATGTCGCGTTGTTATGGCTAGGAATCCCCCTTGACAAAAATGAGCGATTATGTTATATTAAAAATGGAAACCATTTCCAATAACAGTTTATTAAGGAGATAGCGATATGCCAAATAGAAATTGTAGGGGCTCACCTTGGTGGCAGGGGAAATTCAGGGGTTGCGGTTATAGGATTACTATGGGCCGCGAAGCAATTCTTGACGTATTATCCAAAGCAGAGAAGCATTTAAGCGCGGAAGATATCTATATGAAGGTTCATCCTTCATATCCTAATATAGGTTTAACTACTATTTACAGGACTTTAGATATTTTAGTTAATTTAGGTCTGGTGTTTAAATTTGATTTTGGCGACGGCCGGGCAAGGTATGAATTGGCAGAAGGCCCGAAAAAGGATAATCATCACCATCATTTGGTTTGTACTTCCTGCAATAGAGTGATTGATTATACTGATTTTATTGATGAGGAAGTCAAATTGTTGCAGGAAACCGAAAAAGGTTTATCAAAGAAATATGATTTTAAAATCAATAACCATTTAATCCAGTTTTACGGAACATGCGGAAAATGTAGCAAGAAAGGAAAGTAAACTATATTTTTTTGACTATTTAATGGAAATGATTTCCAATAACAAAGAGGAGGTATAATATGCCAAGATTTGATGGAACAGGCCCGGCAGGTTTAGGCCCTATGAGTGGGGGTGGAAGAGGTTTTTGTGTTATGCCAACAGGTGCTATACAATCTCAGGTTTCTAGCCGAAGATTTTTTAATAGGGGCGGCGGCAGAGGATGCAGAAATTTATACTACGCAACCGGGTTGACCGGCCGGCAAAGAGCTTCTTTGGGTTATCCTGTTTTTGGGAGAGGATTGTACCCTGCTAATTCAGCAAGCTTAACCGCAAAGGAAGAAACGCAAATGTTAAAAGAAGAAGCTTCGGTTTTGGAAAAAGAACTTAATGAGGTTAAGCAAAGAATAACAATTCTTGAAAAACAGTCTAATAAGGAATAGTAGAGAAGGTAGCTCTCTATTTAAATTAGCAAATAGAAAAAGGAAGGTTGATTATGAGACTAGGTATAACTTTAGATGAAGATAGCGGTATCCATGGAAATGTGTCGCAGCATTTCGGCCAATGTAAATACTTCTTACTGGCTGATATCGAGAATAATAAGGTTAAGGGCGTGCGTACAGTTGTTAATAACGCTGTTCATGGTGGCGGTGGCTGTGTGGCTGTAGATGAAATCCTAAAACACAAAATAACTCATGTTATTTCCGGAGGAATGGGAATGGGCGCTCAAGCTAAATTTGCTAGCGCAGGAGTACAAGTATTCGGGTATTCCGGAAAAGTAAAAGATGCTATTGATGATTTTCTGAAAAATACTTTAGGCGGTTTAGATGCTTGCCATGAGCATGGCGGAGAGTGTCACTAAAAAAGGCAGGTAAAAGATGAAAATTTGCATTACCTCTTCTGGCAAGACCTTGGATTCAACTGTTGACTCCCGTTTTGGAAGATGCGCCTATTTTATCATTTATGATACTGGAACAGGAAACTTTGAAGCTCAGGAAAATAACAACGCGCAATTCCAAGGTGGCGCAGGAATACAATCTGCCCAGTTCGTAGCGTCTTATGGGACAAAAGCTGTTTTAACTGGCAACGTAGGCCCGAATGCGTATCAAACTCTAAATGCTGCGGGTATTGAAATTTATACTGGTGTATCAGGTAATATTAAAGAGGCAATAGAACAATATAAAGCCGGAAAACTTAAAATTACCCAAGCTCCCAGCGTAAAGTCAAAATTTGGTATGGGAAAATAATAATATTAAGGAGGCGTTTTATGCCGTTTTTTGAGCCGATTGAAAAAATAGACCCAAAACATCTTGATTTGGAAAGAGCAAGGAAGTCTTTGAGAGAAGAGCTTGAAGCAATAGATTTTTATCAGGAACGTATTGACGCTACAAATGATGAATCACTGAAGAAAATTCTCGCACACAATATGAACGAAGAAAAAGAACATACGGCAATGTTGATAGAGTGGATTAGAAAGAATGACCAAACTCAAGACAAAATGTTTGAAGAGCATGATTAAATCATTTTGCTATCTATGGCGCAAATATCAAAGGAGTTAAAGTCAAATCTTGGAGAAACAAGTCTTAGAAAATCATCAAAGGTATTTAGAGCGTAAAGCCTTATATAAAAGTTTTGGCTGCGATATCGATAAAGAAAGAGAATTTATTGTCGCAAAAGCCCAGCCTCTCTTTGGAGATATTTTAGAGGCCGGAACCGGCAAAGGGCATTTTGCGCTTAGCCTTGCCAAGCAAGGCTATCGTTTTACTACTTTCGATATTTCCGAAGAAGAACAAAAATTTGCTAAACTTATCTTAAGATATTTTGGTTTAGATAGCCTGGTTGATTTCCGGATTGAAAACGGCGAACATTTAAGTTTTAAAGATGCAACTTTTGACATGGTTTTTTCCGTCAACACACTCCATCATCTTACAAATCCTTATAAAGTTATGGATGAGTTTATCCGTGTGCTTTCTTTTGAAGGCAGAATTGTTTTAAGCGATTTTACTCTGGAGGGTTTTCAACTAATGGATACAATACACAAAAGCGAAGGAAATACCCATCAAGTAAGCAAAACTACCTTAGCGGACATAGAGAAGCATTTAATTACCAAAGGCTTTAAGATAGAAAAACATAAAAGCCAATTTCAGGAAGTTTTAATCGCTTATCATCTATTAATATGATTATTTCAGTTGCAAGTGGAAAAGGCGGAACCGGTAAGACCACAGTTGCGGTGAATTTAGCGTTATCGTTAGATAATGTGCAATTACTAGATTGTGACGTAGAAGAGCCGAATGCCCATTTATTTTTAAAACCGGAAATAGAAGAAAGAAAGCAGGCTTTTATTCCTGTTCCAAAGGTTAATGAAGAGAAATGTGATTATTGCGGTAAATGTGCCAAGGTATGCGCTTATAATGCTATCGCGGTTTTACCTAAAACAGAAAATAAAAAAGGTTCAGTTTTGATTTTTTCTCATCTTTGCCATGGTTGCGGCGCTTGTAGCCTATTGTGTCCGCAAGAAGCTATCAATGAAGTGAATAAGGAAATTGGAGTAATAGAGTTTGGGCATGCCGCTAATATCGAATTTATTCATGGGAAACTTAACATTGGTGAAATAATGTCACCGCCGTTAATCCGTCAGGTCAGACATTATAGCAGTCCCAGCAAAACAGTAATTATTGACGCTCCCCCTGGAACATCCTGTCCGGTTATTGCATCGATTAAAGGAAGTGATTTCTGTATTTTGGTAACTGAGCCCACACCTTTTGGTCTTAACGATCTGATTCTAGCTGTTGAAGTCGTGCGAAAGTTAGTCATTCCATTTGGAGTTATTATTAACCGCTCAGATATAGGAAATGGAGAGGTTGAAGAATATTGTTTAAAGGAAAAAATTCCTGTTCTTGCGCAAATTCCTTTTGATATGAAGATTGCCGAATCTTATTCTAGAGGCATAAATATTGTCGAAGCGATACCGGGATATAAACAGATATTTAACAAAATATTTCAAAGTGTTAATTGCTTAGCTAAAAAAGAGGATACTCAATAAAGGTATTAAAATGATTGTCAAAAAAGCGCGACAGTACTTCTTAGGAGAAAATGGCCCACGTTTAAATTGTGCCCAGGCAGTTATTGCCGCATGCAGGGAGCTATTTCAATTACCCGAAGAAGCCATTAACGCTCATACCGGTGCAGGTGGGGGTAAAGCTCCGAATGGATATTGCGGCAGCCTGTATGCTGCATTGTATATTCTTGAGGAGACAAGAAAAGATAAACTTGAAGAGTGCAAAAATTTCTTTACTACCCACGCAAGTGCGCTTACATGCAAAGAAATACGTTCTAAAAGAAAGATTCCCTGTGTAAGCTGCGTAGAAAAAGCAACTGAATTTCTGGTTGGGGTAAAAAATAAATGAAACAAATCGTTGTTATTAGCGGAAAAGGCGGCACCGGCAAAACCATTCTTTCTGCTTCTTTTGCTGCCTTAGCCAGGAATAAAGTTATGGTTGATTGCGACGTAGATGCCGCAGATTTGCATCTTTTGCTACATCCGAAGATTAAAGAACGTAATGAATTTAAAAGCGGAAAGACAGCAAGAATTGATAGAGCGCTTTGTAAAGAATGCGGCAAGTGCATTAAAGCTTGCCGTTTCAACGCTATAAATCAGAATTTTGCGGTTGATTCTATTTCTTGCGAAGGCTGTGGTTTATGTGTTTATATATGTCCGGCAAACGCCGTAGCTATGGAAGAAAACTTATCCGGCGAGTGGTTTATCTCAGAAAGTAAATATGGCCCCTTTGTGCATGCTAAGTTAGGCATAGCTTCTGAAAATTCAGGAAAACTGGTCTCAAAAATCAGGCAGGTAGCGAAAGAAATTGCCGACAGAGAAAAAACAGATTATATAATTATAGACGGCCCCCCAGGAATAGGCTGCCCGGTAATTGCTTCTTTATCCGGGGTTGATTTAGCTGTCATTGTTACTGAGCCGACAGTATCGGGCATACATGATATGACAAGAGTTTTAGAAGTGGCCGCGCATTTTGATATTAAGACAGGGGTCGTAATTAATAAATACGATTTGAATCTACAAAACTCTAAGTTAATAGAAGAGTTTTGCAAAGTCAAAAACATCAATATTATAGGCCAGATACCCTTTTCTTTAGAGGTTAACCGTTCAATAGTTAAAACTGTACCGGCAGTTGAATTTTGTAGCGGCATTATTCGCGAAAAAATTACTGCGATTTGGGAAACAGTAGTAAATAATGTTGGTTAAGAATCTACCAAGGAGATAGTTTATGCATGATACGGTATTTGCTAAACAGATACAAGAAGTTGCGAATAATAAGCTTAAAGAATTAGGAAAAAATACGCGTATTTGCGCCATTAATGTAAAGCTAAGCCCTTTAAGCCACGTCAAACCCGAAACTTTAAAAGAAACTTTTGGCGCAACGGTTGAAGGAACTAACTTAGAGGGTATTGTTCTGGATATTAAGACCAGTGAAATTGAAATTAAATGTAATTCGTGTAGAAAGGCATTCTTTTCGGCAAAAATGATTTTTTCCTGCCCGGAATGTCAAAGCGCAAATTTATCTGTTAAGGAAACCCCCGAATGTTTTGTTGAGTCAATTGAGGTGCAAAATGGGTAAAGATATGATAGGTATGAGTAACGTAAGCAATTTTAATTTTTCCACCCCGATATCAAGCATTATTAAGAAAGAAAAATTTTTCGGCAGAATGAATGATCCCACCGCTTGCGCTGTATTTATCGGCCCTTGCGGTGACGAAATGGAGTTTTATTTGGTTATAGAAGAAGGAATAATTATTGAAGTAAAATGTTATACAGATGGCTGTAAAGAAACAAGGATGTGCGGGCTTATGGTTGCCTATCTTGCGCATAATAAAACAGTCAATGAGGCCTTGACGATTTCTGCTGGAGAAGTTATTAAGAAACTTAAAAATCTTTCTTTCGAGCATTTACATTGTTCAATCCTTGCGGTCAGTACTTTATATAGGGCCATAGCGGACTATTTACTAAAAAAATAATAAATATGCCTATTTACGAATTTAAATGTAAAGATTGCGGAAAAATCAGTGAATTTCTTATCGGCGTTGGGCAAAATAAACTTGAAAAAAAGTGTAGCTTTTGTGAAAGCAAAAAATTAGAAAAAATATTTTCTCAAACATTTGTTCCTATCAACAACAGTATTGGCTGTTTGCAGGGTGGTAAAACCTGTTGCGGAAGAACTGAGCGCTGCGATAAGCCGCCATGCCACGATACAAAAGGATATGGGCGATGAATATCAAGATTATTGCAGTTGGTTCAAGCAAATGGGAGCGGTTTATCCGAAAATGGGGGGTATCTTTTCTGATAGGGGAAGATATTTTATTTGATACTTTTGGTGACCCGGACGTCTTTTTAAGAAATATCAAAAAATATAAGATAAGTCTTAATAAAATAAAACATATTATTATTTCTCACAATCATTGGGACCATATTTCCGGGCTGTGGAATATAATTAATAAATGTAAAGATTTAACAATATATATCTGCTCGAATCTTCAACAAGACACTAAAGAAAGAATTAAGTCGTTTGGGGCTAGAGTTGTTGAGGTAGATAAACCGACAAGAATTACAGACACCATATGCACCACTAGTGAGTTAAAAGGTGAATACGAAGGCAAGATCATTTATGAGCAGTCGCTGGTGATAAAAACAATGAAAGGTTTAACTGTAATTACAGGATGCGCCCATCCGGGAATAACTACAATTATTGATAATGTCCGTAAGCATTTTTATGAGCAAATTTATTTAATAGCCGGAGGTTTCCATTTAAAGGATGAGTCTCAGCAGGGAATTCAGAGTATCATTTCTGCTTTTAAGATATATCAGGTTGAAAAAGTTATGTCTATGCATTGTACGGGCAGGTTAGCAACTAAATTATTTAAGAAAGAATATGGAAATAATTTTATTAAAGCCGTAGCAGGTAGTTTTATAGAGGTATAATTTAAGAACAAAAGATATTTAAAGTGCCTGTTTATAATTATTTTTGTAATAATTGTGGAATAAATTTTAATGTAGTCATAAAGAGGCATTCTAAAAAGATAAAGCCTAAATGTAAAAAATGCAGCAGCAAAAATATCATAAAGACAAAAGGGCCAACGCATTTTCGATACATTTGTCCTAATTTTATTTAATTTAGTAGCAAAAATAAGGAGAGGTTAAATGAAAAAACAAGTTTTTGGGTATGAACTCATAATGGATTTGCATGGTTGTGATTTAGGGGTAATGACATCCAAGAAAAAACTTCAAGAATATGTGGATAAACTTTGTCCGCTTATTGATATGGTAAAATACGGTAAGTTATTTTTGCCTTACTTCGGCATACAAAAACCGCACACAAAAGGTTATTCTCTCGCGCAGTTTATCGAAACCAGCTCTATCACCGCTCATTTTTCTGAACATTGGCGTATTTCTTATATAAATATATTTTCTTGTAAACCATTTAATCCATCTGTGGCTAAAAAGTTTACCAAAGATTTTTTTAAGGCTGACTATGTTAAAGCGCGGTTTCTCGTAAGGTAAAAAAGAATGCGCCATTTTTATGCTAGCTATTAAAATAAACATCGGTTTAATTATTTTTTGCTTCGCAATAGCGGCGATTACGCTGGATTTATTTTTAGGTTGGCAGGGTTTCCTTCCTCAACGGATAGAGCCATTCTTTCTTGCTTGCGCTTTTTTAGGTGTACCGGCCGGTTTATTAATTTTGCGAGCTAATTATTTGGTTAAGACGATATTAAGTCTTTTCGCCGGATTTTACGCAAAAATCCTGATAGTGATTATGGCGCATATTTCAGCGGAAAATTTATACTTTTATGTTCAGAGACATCTTGGTCACTATCATCTTCCGGAAAATATAGGAAACGCCGTATTTATCTCTGCGCTTTTTATGCTTTGGTGTTTTATAATAGCTTCCATTAGTTTTTTAGGCGGTTTGATGATTCGTCTGAAAGAATATATTTTATTCGCGAAGGCAAATAGAGATATTTCGTGACTAGGAGTAATGCTCAATCAGAAGGTGTAAACTGGAGTTGGAGTAAATTGTCTCAAGCAAAGCGTCGAGATCTGCTGGAACGTAGTTCGATATGTTAATTTCTGTAATGAAAAAAGAAATTAAACTAAAACCTATCGGAATAATCCATACGCCCTATAAAGAGTCGAAGGGGATGCCCATTCAAGGGCAGTTCGAAAAAGGCGTTAAGGGAAGAATAGAAATATTCCCACGATATAAACAAGGCCTTAAAGATATCAAGGGATTCTCTCATTTAATCTTAATTTATTATTTTAACCGTTCAAAAGAAGAGAAACTTATTGGCAAGCCATTCCTCGAAGATGTCGAGCATGGTATATTCGCGATAAGAAGTCCTCATCGGCCAAATCATCTTGGATTCTCTATCGTTAAACTAAAAGATGTTATAGGCAGCACTATTATTTTTTCAGAAGTAGACATGCTTGATAAAACACTACTATTAGATATTAAACCCTACGTAGCTTATTTTGATTATCGTAAACATGTAAAAAACGGATGGCTCAAAAAACATTTCCAGAACAATAGGACACCCCAAAGAGTCAAAATAGGAAAATTGTCTTAAGATTAACTCCCAACCGTATTTAAATATTTTATTGACACGTTTTTTAATTATGATATAAATAGAAATGATTTCTATTTATAATAAGTCTATGGAAGAATATTTTCAAACACTCAAAAGGAATAAATTAAAGATAACCCCAAGGCGTAAAGCGGTTATAGGTTTATTTTTGAAGTCTGGCATGCGAATGGGGCCTTACGATATTTATAATAAGTTAAAACAAAAACTTCCTAAAATAGGGTTACCGACTGTATATCGGATATTGGATGAACTTAAGAAAGCAGGGATTTTAGTGCAATCATTATCTTCTGACCGCCAATTGTGCTATGCGCTATGTGATTCTCCCGGCACGCATCACCATCATTTTGTTTGCCGTAAATGCAAAAAGGTTGATGAAGTTAATTTTTGTAACTTTAAAGGTATATCGGAATTTATTAAGAAGAATCTTAAAGCTAAAGTCGAGACGCATCATCTGCAAATAGAGGGTGTATGTTCAAAGTGCAAATGAGAAAGAAAATATCTTTTTTATTATTAGTTGTTTTTGCTGTTTTTCTTGGGATTGTAATATTCCATCCGTTTGTACACAGCCTGCATCACGATAGAAACGATGCACATGAGTGCCCGATTTGTATTTGGCTGTACTATGCAGCATTTATATTTTTCTTTGCGGCTATATTTTACGTTATATTCCATGTCGTCAGTTTCATTGACATTCTAGCCACCATTCCATTGGTTAAGATTTTGCTTTCCGCTAATATTTCCCGTGCCCCGCCATATGCCCTTTATTAAAATCATTTAAGTATGTATCCAAATAGGGTCTAACTCAGATTGTTAGTAAGTAAAAGGTAAAATGATTTCTTCTATTCAGAATATATTAATTAATGGTTCATTTCCGGTAGTTTTAGCGGCGGTGGCTTTTGCTGGTGCTGTTGCGTCACTAAGTTCTTGCACTATCGCCAGGCTTCCTGTTGTTTGGGGTTATGTTGCCGCGGGAGCAGAGTCTAGAAAAAAAGGAATGCATCTCTCATTGGCTTTTATCTGTGGGCTGATTGTCAGCTATACTATCATCGGGTTTTTGTTTGGGCTTATTACTGATCTTGCCGGAAAATTTATCCAAATCAGCAGGTACCTTTATTTAAGCTTAGGAATTTTACTGTTTATCGGAGGGTTTCTTTTTGCAGGATTGATACCTGCTGGTCAAAGCTGGTTTCACAAACGCTGCGATGCAACGATAAAACAAGCTAAAACTATTCACTCAGCATTTGCCCTGGGAATATTTTTCGCTTTTTTAGAAATGCCTGCCTGCCCCTGTTGCGGAGCAGTACTGATGGTAATAGCGAGTTTAGCGGTAATTAAAGGATCTTTATTTTATTCAGGCCTGATATTTATTAGTTTTGCTATCGGCCAAAGCGTCCCAATTTTAGTTATAGGTTTCTCAACCAGCATTTTGAAACACATAATGCCTCAGACCCAGCGGCTTGAAACAGCTATCGGTTTTATCGCAGGTAATATTTTAATAGTTACCGGAATATTCCTGATAATGCTTGCATAGAAGAATGGAGAAAGAATGTCTTTAGAGAAATGTACGTGTGGCCAAGAGCACCATCATCACTCTTCTCATAGCTTGTTTAAGCGATGGCTGATAAGTGTGCTTATTGTTGTACCGCTGCTATTTTTATTAAAACCATTTATAGCTCAACAAATGCTTGTACGGGCTGCTTCATATTTTTCCTGCGCTTCTTATGATGAAGTCATAAGAGTATGCAGAAAAATCATCTTTATTGATAAAAATAACGCAAAAGTCTGGTCTTCTCTAGGATATGCTTACAGGGAGAAAGGAGACATTGGTAAAGCTTTAACTGCTTATGAAAAAGTTTATTCGTTGAATCCCAATGATAGAGAAGCAAATTTTGATCTCGGTATGATTTATTTCTCAAAGAAAGAGTTTGCTAAAGCTATGCCGTATTTTGAATACATACGGAATAAAGGCCCTGATAACGGTAATTCTTTGGGCGTAAATTTACTTAATTATCATCGCAGCGCGCTGGCTATGCTCGAAGAATGTTTCAAAGCATTAGGTGATAATTTCAAAATGAGGCAAATTCAACAAGAAATAAAAAAGTATTATCCAGAGCAAAGCGCAGGAGGCCAGATTAATTTATATGGAAATTAAAGGGAAAAACAGCATTATTGTAAAAACTGTAGCCTTACTATACTTGTTGGCAGTATTAATCTGGCAAAGTGCGGTATTGGGTGCAGCAGAAAAAGAACCTTCAAAAGAAAGCCAACAGATAGTTACTCTTGATTTTAAGTTATTAGAAAAAACTGAGCGCTATGTTACTGATGATAAGGCAGATTTAAAAGAAATACCGAAAACTATCCTTGCTTTAAACGGAAAGAAAGTAAAGATAACAGGGTATTTTTTAATACCTTCCCAAGCCTATTACGTGAAAGAGCCAATTTCTAACTTTGGCGTTTCAAAAAATGCCTATGGATGCCCTTGCTGCAGTTGGGGTAATCAGCCTACAATATTTAATACGGTTATCGTGGACATGAAACAAGGAGATGTTGTTGAACCGCCATTTACGCCGTTGGTTGAAGTAATCGGAACATTTATTGTAAAAAAAGAACAGTTTGCCGATGGTGCTGGAGAAAAGCATTTGAACACACTTTTTTATATAAAAGATGCTCAGGCCACAAAAAAGAAACAATCGTTTTTAGAAAGTATTTTTTAACCAGGAGGCACAAGATGTTTAAGAAAATTTTTATAGCTTTCTTATTTGTATTTTTGGTTGGGGTAGCATCTATCATGGCTCAAAGCTTGCAAGACAAGAAGAAAATTGAAGTTATAACAACATTATTCCCAACCTATGATTTCGCAAAACAAATTGGCAAAGATAAAGTAAACGTTACGTTGTTACTGCCACCAGGGGTTGAGTCACATACTTTTGAACCTAAACCAGCGGATATTATTAGGATTAGCAAGGCAGATGTGTTTATTTACACTGGAAAATATATGGAACCATGGGTAGAGGATGTACTTAAAGGAATTTCTAATAAAAATCTTTTAGTAGTTGACGCAAGTAAAGATGTTGAACTTATGAGCGAAGAAGACCATAACGAGGAAGCTGAGCATGAAGAAGGAGAGCATCACGAAAGAGAAGATGATAAACATGCCGAACACCATAAAGAAGAACACGAACATAACCATCACCATGGCGGTAAAGACCCGCATATATGGCTTGATTTAGGCAATGCCCAAATCATGGTGCAAACTATTGCCGATGCCTTTGCCGATAAAGACCCCGACAACAAAGATTTCTATCTAAAGAATGCGAATGAATATAATACTAAACTCATCCATCTTGACAGGCATTTTAAAGACACGTTTCTTAGCTGCAGGCATAAGACACTTATCTACGGCGGGCATTTTGCTTTTGGATATTTTGCTAAAAGGTATGGATTAGAATATATCTCTCCGTATGAAGGTTTTTCTCCGAATGCCGAGCCAACCCCTAAGGCAATAGTTGAATTAATTAAGAAGCTAAAAGCTTCCGGAACAAACTATGTCTATTACGAAGAGTTGCTTGATCCAAAAATAGCGCGCACTATTGCTTCCGAAACAGGAGCTAAACTTGAATTGCTTCATGGAGCACATAATGTCAGTAAAGATGGGCTAAGCAGGGGAGTTACTTTCCTTGAGATTATGGAAGATAATTTGAATAAATTAAGAGTCGGCCTTGAGTGTTCGCCCCGTTAGAAATTACGGGGATATTTAATTGTTAGAGATTTCTAACGGGGTAAATAAAAAATGATAGAAGTAAAAAACTTAAGCGTTAAATACCAAAATATTGAAGCGTTATCTAGCGTAAACTTCAAAGTAGAAGCCGGTGATTACATTGGCATTGTCGGGCCTAATGGTTCCGGCAAAACTACTTTGGTAAAAGCACTTTTGGGATTGGTTTCTTTTGAAGGTAAGATTGTTTTCCAGGGTGAGAGCCTTTCAAGGTTTACTTTACATAAACATATAGGATACCTTCCTCAGAAAATGTCATTTCTTGACCAGCGTTTTCCAGCTACCGCTAAGGAAATAGTTGTTTCCGGGGTGTATTGTTGTAAAAAGTTCCCCAAGCGGTTAACAAAAGAAGATTATGCGGCAGCTGAAGCAATCATGAAGACGCTTAAGATTACAAGCCTCAAGGATCGCCCCATAGGCAAACTTTCAGGTGGTCAACAACAAAGAGTTCTGTTAGCTCGTTCTCTCGTGCATTCGCCCAGTGTTCTTATTCTTGATGAACCGACTATTGCTCTTGATCCGCAGTCGCGAGAAACATTTTATGAGACTGTGCAGAAACTTAATAAAGAAAAACATGTAACTGTACTTTTGGTTTCGCATGATATAGCTTCAGTCGGCAAATATGCCTCAAAACTGCTTTATTTAGACCGGCAGGTTATTTTTTACGGAACATTTGAAGAATTCTGTAAATCTCCCCGGATGTCTGAATATTTTGGCGTAAGCCAACACCTTATTTGTCACAGGCATTAAAATGGATATATTTCAACAGATTCAAGAAGCCCTTAAATATGCATTTGTGCAACGCGCAATTATCGCGGGTTCGTTTATGGCTCTAGGATGTTCTTGTTTGGGTGTATTCCTTGTTTTACGCAGGTTTTCACTCATCGGCGACGGCCTTGCCCATGTAAGCTTTGCTACCGTAGCCATTGGGCTTCTTTTGCGCTCTCAACCAATGGTTATTTCTATTCCTTTAGTCGGGCTCGCTTCACTTCTTATCCTTAAGCTCAATGAAAAAGCAGCCGTATATGGCGATGCAGCAATAGGGCTTGTTTCATCTTTTGGTATAGCCCTTGGAGTGATTATTGCGAGCACCGCCGGTGGTTTTAACGTAGATTTATTCAGTTATCTTTTCGGTAATATCCTTTCAGTGAGTAGCTTTGAAGTCTGGATGACGGTTATAATTTCTTTGATCGTAGCTTTAATTATCGGGCTTTTTTACCATGATTTATTCGCCATAACCTTTGATGAGGAATACGCTCAAGTGTCAGGAATAAAAGTACGTTTGGTTAATAGGATTTTAATATTGTTGACTTCGCTGGTTGTAGTATTAGGAATCAAGATCGTAGGAACAATGCTGGTTTCAAGTTTGATTATCCTGCCGGCAATATCTGCTTTGCAGGTAGTAAAAAGTTTTCGTTCAACCATAGCCCTTGCCGGAACATTTGCGGTTATTTCAGTAATTATAGGTATCTTTGCTTCGTATGTTCTAAATCTTCCATCAGGCGCTACCATTGTGATGGTGAATTTTATATTTTTCGTCGGCTCTTTTTTATATCGTAGAGCCAAAGAATGAAAACTAATGATAATAAAAAAATGTGAGTTCCGCATGTCGGTTAAAGAATGCTAAATGGGCTTGACAACATATTATTTAGTGTTATCATTAATAAAAAAGTAACACTAGAAATTAAGTTCTTCCAAAATATAATTCTAAAAAAGGAGGAGTTCGGTGCAAATAAGACGTTTTGGTGTATCGTTAGAAGATGATCTTTTGAAAAAATTGGATAAACTTGTAGGGGTACATAAATTTCCTAATCGTTCACAAGCTATAAGATTTTTGATAAGGAAAAATCTTGTTGAAGAAGCTTGTGAGAAAAATAAAGAAGTTTCCGGGGCAATTATTCTTATCTATGACCATCACAGGAGAGAATTAGTGAATAAGTCATTAGATATACAGCATGACTTTTCGCATAGTATTTTATCTACCCAGCATGTTCATCTAGACCATAATAATTGTTTGGAAATAATTGCCTTAAAGGGGAAAGCAAAGAATTTAAAGGAGCTTTCAGATAAACTGATAGCCCTAAAAGGCGTTAAGCACGGAAAACTGGTTATAAGCACGACATAGCTTTATGTAGTTTTTGAAAATATAACAAATGGAAAATAAAACGCTTAAATTAGAAGAAAAAGAAAAACAACGCATAGCGCATGAAGTTTTAAGGGCGATTGGCAATATAGAATATGGCGAAGTAGTGCTTACTATACATGATTCAAAAGTTGTACAAATTGAGAAAAGGGAGAAGAGGCGGTTTAAATAAGAATTACTACTGCACCTGCAGTGTCAGATATTAAACAGTAATTTTTTCGACTGGACAACCAGAGAAAAAAGTAAAGGAGGTTGTCCAGATGCGGATAATTACATTTTTGATTGGTATCTGTTTTTTTGCAAATGTTTGTCTTGCTGATGAGTCATCTATACAGGATGAAATAAATCAGCTCAAATCCCGTATAGAAGCGTTAGAAAAAAAAGCTTCCCAGCAGGACGGTTACATTAAGTCTCAGGAGGGCACAATAAAACTTCAGGCAGACAAAATCTCTCAATACGAAACAAAACTCTCTCAGCTTGATGAAAAGCTTCATCGTGAAACTGGGCTTCCTGAACAAATCGCAAAGGGTCTTGATATTAGCGCTGGCGCAACAATGGTCGTCCAAGGAACAAATAATGTTAATAACGCATCAGACGATGCCAACCGGAACATTTCCCGTACTGATGGCTCATATTCTACGGACATTACGATAGGCAAGGAATTTGAGCAAATAACCGGTAGAGCCTTTCTGCATCTTGAAAATGGTCAAGGCGCAGGGCTTGAAGACAATCTTACCTTGTATAGTAATGTTAACCGTGATGCTGATGACGATGTTAATGTCAGAGTTACTGAAGCCTGGTATGAACAAGGGCTTTTCAACGATAAGGCAGCCATAACCTTTGGAAAGCTTGATCCTACGGTTTATTTCGATGATAACGCCGTTGCCAATGATGAAACTACGCAGTTTTTAGGCAGAATTTTCCGTAATTCACCGACAATTGAATTTTCTGATAATACAATGGGCATACGTCTTGCTTATATGCCGAAAGAGTGGGTTGAATTTAACTACGGCGTATTTGATGGGAACAATGACTGGGAAAAAATTACCGATAACCTTGTAAGTATGGGGCAGGTAACTTTTAAAACAAACTTTTTCAATCTCCCCGGTAACTACCGTATCTTAGGCTGGAGGAATAATGTTTACCATACCAAATGGCTTGACGATACGCAAACCAAAGAAAATGCCTATGGTTTTGGTTTAAGTTTTGACCAGAAAGCCAACGATGTCGTGACTCTCTTTACCCGTTATGGCTGGCAGAATCCAGAGGTTTATAATCCGGAAATTACCGCAACCGGCGATTTAAACTATTCCCTTGAACAATCCTGGAGCGCAGGCTTTCAGATTGAGGGAAAACCTTGGGGTAGGGAAAATGATGTAGTGGCTTTTGCTGTTGGCCAAATCTTTCCTTCTGATGATTACAAAGAAGCTACCGGACGTTTGGGGAAAACAGAGGGCCATCTTGAGGCTTATTATAAAATATATTGCAACAAGCATCTTTCCGTCAGCCCAGATTTCCAATATATCTGGAATCCTTTTGGAAAAGACATAGCCGATGATACAGATGGAGTATTTGTGGGAGGGATGAGGACACAGGTAGATTTCTAAGTAGGAGGTTAATATGTGGTTAGCAACAACTTCTATCGCGGCGACAGGCGCAACTTTAGCTAAATTTGTTTTACCCAAAAAATATAAATTAGATTTTTTAGCTTTAATGCTTTGGGGAGCAGCAGCAATGATTCTCATCGACCATATATTCGGATATGAGGGTGGGGCGTTTTTGGAGAAAACAACAGATGGGATGATTAGAAATAGCGCGTTATTGGGGATTACAATGTTGGTGCCCGTGTTTATAATATGGGGAATTTCACTTTTAATTTCAAATTT
Source organism: Candidatus Omnitrophota bacterium (assembly GCA_023227945.1). GTDB lineage: Bacteria > Omnitrophota > Gorgyraeia > Duberdicusellales > 4484-171 > JAJYOP01. Next base: position 5,309 of record JALOCC010000011.1, on the reverse strand, counting down.
AAAAAGGAGGTAAAAAATGGCTTGTTTTCTTGTCCCAACAGCTGCGGCAATAGTAACAACTGCCGCAGGAAAAAAAGCTAGCGAGAAATTACACTTCAATTGGTTGAATTCAATGTTGTGGGGCGGAGTGGCAATGTTGGCAATCGAACATATCTCTCACGGCGAATTTGTTCCTTATCCACCATTTCTAACTGCTGGGCTTCCTGAGGTTTTACCGGAAATGGCAAGGGTTGGTATTCCGATGACTCTGTCTATCTTTCTGATATGGGGGATAATGGTAACGGTAGCCGCAGTAACGGGTAAAAGAGTAAAGTATATAGAAACGTTATAGAAAATTACGTTAGATATAACCAAAGCCCACCTTTTAGGTGGGCTTTGTGTTTATAAGACAATCTCAAGCTGGTTAAATTCGTTTCGTATGTTTGGAAATGGATAGATGTTTTTTATAATTTATTTTTTGAAAAAAGAATTAATAGTATATCTGTCTTCTTATGTGGGAAGTTTACAGGAATGTCATCAGATGCTATCCAAAGATTTCTCTATCCGAAGAAAGGCTTTTGATTTATAAGGCTCAAAAAGGATCAAAGAAGAGCAAGGATAAAATTGTTTTTCATTATATTGGTTTCTTAATCTTTAGAATTCACAAAATAGTATTTCCTGAACTGCTTCAGCGATTTGGCGAAGATTTACTTGAAGAAGCCATATTGGTTGTTTATAAAAAAATTGAAAGCTATAATCTTGATTATTGTGATAAGCAAGGTAACCCTAAGCCTGTAAAGCTTGTTTCTTATATTTGGAAACGAATCGATGGGTTTATAATTGATTCTTTGAAGAAAGAATTGGTTGAATCAAACTATTACAACCAGTACAGTGAATATAGTATCAAAAATACAGATTTATCGCTGATGTCCACGTCAAGAGAGGTAGACAATGCTATCTCTTAATAGCTCAATGGATTGCAGATTTTTCACCCAAAAACAACCGGACAAAACGGACAAATTAGCGAGGGATTAACCTCTCTAATCCGCGAATTTCTTGATAATCACCCTATTTAGCCCTATAATACATACTTGTAGATAGAGAGAGGTTTCCCCTCGTGGAATACGACTGGGACCCTGTTTTAGTTTCAGGAGTGCTCGGGTTAAAAAAGGAGAGGGGATAGATCTATTTTTATCAAAAAATTAGAACTATCCCCTTTGTTGTTATATAATAATTAAGTATTGTGTCCCCCGAATTCCGTCCCGAATTCCCTTTTGGATCGCTAACAACGGCAATGTTCGGCAAAAGAAGGAGAGCAAAATGAGCATATTAGGAAAATCATTCGGATTAAAGCCGCGCGCGCCTGGAAGCATATTCAACAGATTTATATTAGGTTTTGTCTTGGTGCTGATGTTAGCCGGTCAAACATTGTACGCTCAGCAAAGCGATGCTGACGGTAAGAAGCTTTCCGAGATCCGGGCTAAGGCAGAGAACGGTGATGTCGAAGCGCAGGTTGAATTTGGTCGTATATTATCGCAAGGTAGGCTTGGCGTGACTAAGGATGAAGTGGAAGCGGTGAAGTGGTTTCGTAAAGCCGCCGACCAGAACTTTTTTTCAGCTCAAGACTGTCTTGGTTTTTGTTACCTTCACGGTATAGGTGTGGAAAAGGATGAAGAGGAAGGATTGAGGTGGTATTGTAAGGCTGCTGAGCAGAATTTCGCCGAAGCTCAATACACTTTGGGTGTTTTCTACCGCGATGGGCAATTTGTAAAGAAAAATTCACAGAAAGCGGTAGAATTGTTTCGAAAAGCTGCCGACCAGAACTATCTATCCGCTCAAACCAATTTGGGCCTCTGTTATCTCCATGGTGATGGCGTAGGGAAAGATCAGCAGGAAGGACTAAAGTGGCTTCGTAAGGCCGCTGAGCAGAATGATGTTTATGCTCAGCATAATTTGGCCCAGTGTTATAGCAATGGTGAAGGTGTAGAAAAGGATCAGCAGGAAGCGGTGAAGTGGTATCGCAAAGCCGCCGAGCAGAATTTCTACGCTTCTCAATTCAATTTAGGCTTCTGTTACTATAATGGCATAGGCGTGGGGAAAGATGATGCGGAAGCGGTTAAGTGGTATCGCAAAGCTGCTGAGCAGGGATTTGTTGCGGCTCAGGGTGCTTTGGGAGAATGTTACTTCAGGGGTATAGGTGTGGTGCAAGATATGGCGGAGGCCTACAGGTGGTTTTTGTTGTCCGCGTCGCAAGGTGATAAGGAAGCTAATATACGTGCGCGGCAAACTGAAAAGAAATTAAAAAAGGATCAAATTGCAGAAGTAAAGAAGCAAGTGGCTGAATGGATCGAACGGAACAAGTAAGCCACTAACTAAAAGGAGTTGTTATGCAACCATCTTTGCTAAAGACCGGATCGTATCGTTTAATAAAATTCAGAAAAATATTTGCCGCAGGTTCTTTTTGCGTTTTATTAATTTTAGGGATCACCGGATGCGCGACCATGGCGACTAATCCTGAGGCAGGGTTTATTCCGAACGAACAGGAAGGGATCGTTTTTGGCCAGATGCAAATTCTCATTGAGGGGAATCTTTATCGTTACGACGGAAAGAAGCTTTTCGGGGTTGTGTGCCCACAGATGATTGTTACGCACGTTTCGCCTTATTCCGATGAGCAATCGGTTAATACCAACATCCTTCTTCCTGGAAAACTGGCTTTTAAAACCCAGATAGCCGATAATGGATACTTCACGGCAAAATTACCGGTAGGTAGGTATTATGTAAGTGAATTCATGTTTTATTTGCCGAATTACGTGTCCTTCCCTCCGGCATACTTACAGTTCCCCAAAGGATATAAGACCTATATGTACAGTGCAGGATTAGAACCATCCGATCCCAAAATTGTCATATTCGATGTTTTTCCGAATAAGGCCACCTACATCGGGACATTTATACATAGAGTAGACACTGGTGATGACAAGAAGACGTCTCTAAATGTACGAATCAAAAATGAATATGACGCGTGTAAATCCGTGTTTCTGGCCGCGCATCCAGTGAGCGAGGAATCTATTGTTTCGGAGCCGGCCACGTCTATTCCTTATAAGAAAATGTAGGCAGAGGGCCGGGCTTTCGTATTCGCCCTGTGCCGTGGGGACGTTCCCAAAAATGACATCCTGGGATTATAAGGTGTCCACAAATAGGATGGTCCCAATAGGACAACTACTGCAATGACTTCCAAATCAAAGAAATCATTTATTTTCATGCCAACTAAGGCCGAGTGGCGTCAGCTGAAATTGATTTTCGGCATCTCAGTACTGGTAGCGCTCGCCATTCCTATAGTCATCACCATGGTTTGTCGACTCGGCCAACGGAAAGACGAACGGGAACTTGCACCATTTGTTCCTCATGAAACCGAATACGGGACTATAATAAAAGCGGCTCTTGGATCATCACGCGTCCAGACTTCCACATCCAATCTCCCGCTAACGATACGGGGAAAGTTGCTTCCGATGTGGCGTGGCTCGAACGGCCAAAATGCGATCGCTCTCGAAGAGCTACGTCAGCTTCCAGGCACTTTACGTCCACGCTCCCATGAAGAGGTTGGAACGCTAGTTATCTGGGAAAGCGAAAAAGTCCAAATTGGCTGTTATGACGATAAAAACGGCAATGGCGCTAACGCTTACAAGCACTATATTTACTTAACATTTGTAGACGTGCAGACGGCATCAGTGATCGCCCGATATACTTTTACTGGCAGTGATCCATCGCAGGTGATCAGAAGGGATTTTCTAGGCGGATTTGTTGACGGAGAGGGCTCATACCCACTCGACGAAGCTAGAGTTTTCATCCGGTCAGTTACTTTGGCAGGCAAGCCCGCCGGCAAATAGACGCACCGGATCTAGGCAGATAGAATAAGCCGGTGTTGATGCTACAAAATGTCCACCTTTATAGGGTGGACATTTTGTAGCAATTTTCCGTATAAAGAGTTACGTAATTTCTATCCAAAAACGAGCGGACAAATTGGACAATTTAGCGAGGAAAATAACCTTTCTAAAATGCGAATTTCTTGATAATCACACTATTTAGTCCTATAATGCATACATATAGATACCGAGAGGTTTCTTCTTGACAAATAATAGGGGGACCCAAAATTTGCACCTTGCGGCAGTACAAAAACTCATAAATTACGAATTCGTATATTATATGTTAGGCGAAGAAGAGGAAGAATGATGAATTGGTTCAAGTCCATATTCAACAAGACGACCACTGCTGACACTGGAACAACACCAACGAGAATCGTGTCATCCACTGATCGTTTTAGTCGGGATCCAATAGTTAAGTGCCTCGTGGATGCGTATCGCACGAACATCTACTATGGAATACCAGAGAAGGAAAAGGAGAAGGCCCAGAATATACTCAAAGGAGCAGGCCCTGAAGCGGTTCCAGTAATTATACAGGCGCTTGATCAGCTACATTTCGATGCCAGAGAAGACAAATATTCACAAGAGGAACACCCCTTTCTCAAGATTTCCGTCACTTCCTACGTTCGCTATCTTATTGGGATTCTTCTGGAAATCGGTGACGAACGTGCGGTGGATATTCTGCTTAGACACTTTGCGTTTGACGCGGAAAGCGCAGGTTCGCTTGCGGACAAGATTTCGCAGTTCTGTACACGAATCGGCACCAAGAAAGCAACTACTGCATTGATTGAGTATCTGGATGATGATCTCACGCGTTTGCGAGCAGTCTATGGCCTTGGGCTGTTGGCAGACGACCGAGCAACCAATATGCTTATGTCTGCTTTGGAGAAGTATGGCGATGACGTCAGAAGTCAGTTGAAGTATTCAAAAACATCTTTTGCGGAAGGCCTAATTGCTCAATGGGAGAGGAAACGCAAGGAATCAGGCCTACGCGTCGAAAGCATGAGAGATGCGGAGATGATCAAGATACTCAAGAAACTATGCAAAGCCTATATGGATAATGACAAGGAAACCATCACTTACAATGAGCCAATCGCCAGAGACATCGGAGAGGAACTAGACCGACGTGGCGGGCTAGTGGAGATGCGGCGGGTTTTCGCTTTACTGAATGGATGCCCTGGTTCTCGCACACTTGAGATGCACTGGCATCGTATCGGCCAGTGGATGGGATAGGAGTGTGACTGGAAACTGCCTGAATTACTGCCCGGTGCAAAAATTATATCTGTTTTTTGTAGCTTCCCGCACAATGTCCACCTTTAAGAGGTGGACATTATATATCTGACTGAAGCCAAAAGAATTACAGTATTTTGTCCCCGCAATTACCGGACATTCCGGACAAATTACGCGAGGGAA
>JALOCC010000068.1 GCA_023227945.1 Candidatus Omnitrophota bacterium | reverse complement strand
CAGAAAAAAGGAAGGATTATAGTCAGACACTCCTCCGCTTCTCCCATAGCGCAAAACGGAATCCAAAAACTCAGAATCCCTAAAAGAAGCAAGGTTAAAGACATAAATGTCCATTCCGAGCGTCTTCGCTATATTACGGATAAGACTTGTTTTCCCCGTGCCTGGGGGTCCATAAAGGCACATTCCCCTTTTCCAAGGGATATCCATACCCTTATACCAACTCCGCATATTCATCCAAGTTTCAACTTCTTTAATGACGGGAAGCAAGTCTTTGCCATAATAGAACATATCAAAAGGAGTCTTCTGCTTCAGTTGATATTCAAAGCCTTTGAGTGTTTCTGAATACTTACGGTCTGTATGCTTCGTGAAGTTTACGCCGCCTTTTCCACCATTTGCAATCTTTCCTTCACCAGAAGGAGAATCTGATGATGGATCTGTCCTAGGCCGATCTACAGTCCCTTCGTTTTTAGATGAAGAATTTCCAAGTGAACCGTTGACAAAAACGATGTTCGAATATTCTTTCCTATGTATGTTTTCTTTTGCTTTTCTATTTTCTTCTATTTGTCCCAAATTACATCTTATGTCTATATCAAAAAGTTCTTTTCCTATTTCCACAGCATTTAGGGTGAACCTGACATAAATCATCTGTGCTTGCCATGATGTGTTATCATATTTTATGATAACCGGAAACGGGAAAAAACCGATACAGATTTTGTTCCTAAACCGGGATTTTAGCAAGCTGAATCTGATTTTGGATGTTTCATGCCTTTCTTCTAAGAAATATGTGCTGTCTCCGAAACAGTAAACCCTTTTGCTTTTGATCCATTCAAAAAACGCCATATCGCTTAAATCTTCATAGGTGGTCACACATATGAAAACAGACCGAAAGGAATTAATGACATTTCTTACTTGTGAAAAGGCAGTCGCTAAGGCGGCACCAATGCCTCCCGTAGCCATCGCCGTTGTTAATCCGATGCTCATTTTACTTGTTCCTTTCCCACGAAGTGATTGTGTCCATGAAAAGACGGTTTACCTTCTTCATATTGCATGAATCCGGAAGGTCAATTACACCGTTCATCTTCCCTTCGATATAATCAGAAAGAGGATTCGCGACATCCATCAATTCTTCATAAGTGAAATATCCCTCTCTTATCTTTCGAAGGAATTCCAAATCCTTGCCTTGAAATCTGACAATCGGTTCACGGTTATCCACGATGTTCTTTGCAGACATCAGGATTCTGATCAAATGTAAAATATTCTTTTCGTCAAAATCAAGACCTTTTTCTTGATTTTTCCACCTATCAGGATTTCTGTTCTTCATCCAATCCCAATATTCCTTCCACTTGGTCAAAGCTGACTTAAACCCGTCTTCCTGATAGGTCAACATTCCCAAACAGGTGTCCTCTTCTTTCTTGGGAACGCTCTCAAAAACCAACATATCCCCTTTGAAGACTCCTTTCCCGTTTGGAAAGATGTTGTAGCAGTTAGTAAGATGTGGAATCGCCGTCGCCCTACACGTTGAAAGATCAATGTCTGTTTCAGAAATCGGAATTGTAACTGTCTTGCTGCCTTCTTTGACGGAAACCCAGCAGAAATCCAAACGGGACGGCTTCTCTACAGGCATCGGGTTGTTGATAAGTTTATTCTGACCTCTTGCCTTTTTCAATTGGGAAATGGCATAACAGCTATGGGTGAACACCGCCTTCTTTGTAATAAACATGTTGCGATTGGCTAGGATGTTCTCCCATTCATTAGAGGTCTTGATAATACAATCAGGAGGCAACCACAGAAGTTCGATGATATTCGGAGTTGCTTTAATCGCAAGATCGAAAAACTTTTTCAACTCATACAGTTTGTCATCTTTCTCTTCTGGATTTACGGTTTCATTCGGGAGATCAAACAATCCGATCCTCTCAGATGTCGGAAGGATAAACACTCCACGGTAGTCCGTATCACTGGTCGGTAAATTCGTGCCATAAGCCCGGCTTCCGGTAATCCCCTTGAAAAAACAGTTTAGTAGAGCATCATAATAAGTCATCTTTTTCCCCTTTCAAAATAATCAATAAACAATATACCTTTTCTTGTCACATTTGTCAATATAGTAAAGTTGTCTTTTTTTGATAGAATCTACATATCTGAGGTAAAAAAATGAATCAATCCACGCTAAAATCACTTATCTTTTTCGTAATCCTTTCCTTTTCCCCGTTCCATTCAAAATCAGAAACATTAGATGTCGTCTTGGCTATTAATAGTTTCAATTCTAGAATATTAAGCTTGGAAAGCAGATCAAACCTACAAGAAATGCTTAACGGAGGGTTCGTTTCTTATATGGATAGAGGTTATTCACAGGTTCTTACAGACAATCTGACTAATCTCTTTTTAAGGATAGACACGAGATTTTCTACAACCAATTTGACTCTTTTCGGAACAGAAACGGTTATAATAGAAGGAATCCCGATTGTACAGACGAACATCATCTGTAAATTCATCGACGATCAAACTTTTGAACAAGCGGTTTCTGAAATCAATTCTTCTTTTTCCCGTCACGTTTCTGAAACGAATGCTCATTTCGTCACTTCAGAATTGATCGGAGCCGTTTCTACGACCAACAGCTATCAATATGTTTTGCCGAACGTCTTATACACGAATAAAATTATCCTTTCTTCCAATGCTGTCTATTGCGTCTCAAATATGAATCATAATGTTTCATTTGAAATCCCCGAAACCGTTGAAGGGAAATTTTCAAGTTTCCATCTCCATCTGATAAAAGGAAGCGGAACCGTCACCTTTTTTCCGAATATCACTTGGGTATATGGTGAAATCCCAGAATTAGACAGTCAAGGAACTACCTATGTTCTGGGATTCGAATCTTTAGACGGACAAAACTGGAGAGGTTGGCTTGAATATTCTTATTAGTCTTCTGTTTTTTTTGCCTCTTTTTTCTTCTGCTTTAGAAAAAAATTGGGAAGAAAAATTTCAACCGCCGGATTTTAAAACATTCGGGGATACGGTTTCAGTCAATGTCAAAAACTGTATCAATATCCCTGAACCTGGATTGCCGATTTTGCCGACTATCGTTTTCCGAGAGGTGTTGAAATCAGAAGAAATGGTTGACTCTATAGATTTTGAAGTTTTAACCAGTCATAAATACAAACTCTCTGGTTTGATAGAAACGGCTGAAATCCCGTATAATGATTTCAGGACAGGAACGTCTTCTTTTACTAACGGTATCTTTGATGCAGAATATCCTGTTCAAAAACCCGTTTTCTGGACAGAACAAAGGAAAAACGGTACTAATTATCTCCTTTTTAAGTTTTCCCCGTGTTCTTATTCTCGTTCAAAACTTGAATATATTCATTTCGATTCAGTTAGGTTTACGATAAAAACGTTTTCTAGTCCTGTTTCAAAGTCAATTTCTCCTCCTGTTTCGATGCTTGAAAGAGGTAACCATGAATACGTTATCCTAACGACATCAAGCCTGGTATATGCCGATTCAGAATACAGCCCTCAATCTTTATTAGAATATCGCCATTCAAAAGGGTTTTCCACAAACCTCGTTACTGTGGACTGGATATATAATAATTATATTGGGACTGACGGTCAAATGAAAATCCGAGAATTCTGCAAAGACGCTTATTTAAATTGGGGAACTCGGTATCTTCTTATCCTCGGAGGAACAAAACAAGTGCCAGTCAGGATGTTTCTCTATTCCGGTTTTATAGGAACGCTTTATATGCCTCAAGACCAAGGATATTACGGAAACCTAGATGGAGATTTTGACAATAACCAAAACGGGATTTACGGAGAAGAGAATGACGGAGAAAACGGCAATTTTATAGATTGTTACTCTGAAATTAAAATCGGGAGACTCCCCGCATGGGAAAAACAAGACGCTGAGAATATGATAAGAAAAACAATTCAAAGGGAAGAAAGCCTAAAAGATGAGAAATTTATGTTTTGCGGGGAAGAAATTCAAAAGGGAATAAGCAGCTCTAACAATATTCTTTTCCTGTTTCCTAATCAGACATTAACTTTCAATTCGATGGGTGTTACCAATAGGTTCGGGAATAAAATAAGTTATGACACATTTTTTACCAATATCGTTGATCAAAATACCGGCAAAAAACATTTTAATTCAGGATATTCTCTCATAACTCATATCGGACACGGTGCTGATAGATCCTGTTATGGTATAGATAATTATAATTTCATTCCGGAAGAAATCACAAATTCCGTTACTTTTCTTTTTTATAGCGTTGCCTGTTCTATAGGTGGTTTTGACAAGGCTGAAACGACCGGATTAAAATGCTGGACAGAAGCGATGCTTTCTTCTAGCAACGGAATATGGGCCGCCGTCGTCAACCAAAGGGACGGGTGGTATAGCAACAACAATCCGTATTATAGCGTTTTCCTTATGCGCCTGTTTTTTGATGATATGCTAAGAGAAACCGGCCATCTCCTGGGAGACGTATATACTGATTCAAAAGAGAGGATGGTTGGATATTTTTCTCTTCAACTTGGATATCTTCATTTTATATTCTATTCCAATGCCCTTTTCGGAGATCCTGCTTCTGTTCTGTTTCCTGGTCAATCAACCCTTCATCCTTATCCAGATGAAATTAGTGTTTCAAACGGACTTTCCTTTAAATCATATCCTCTCGGTTTGGTCAAAACAGCAGAAGCATTCAAATTCAAAGAATCAAGCATCATTCAATTGGAAAAAGATTCTAATCGATATTCTTCATCTGATACCAATGGGAATTATCATTATAGAGGAAGGCTGACCTCCCCCAGTGGGGTTTCTACTGATTTTTATGGATGGGTTATCAACACAACCAATGATAATGTTTATACCTTTTGCAGAACAAACATGCATCATCCTCCCCCTTATAATCTTTATCTCTATCGTGAACCCTTTTCCCAACAGTCTGATATTAGTTTATTCATCTGTGAATCTAATTTGAATATGTATACGGAACACAAATTGAATGACATACACTGGAGTGCGGAAAATGAAGCCGTCATTACGAATATTCCTCCGTGTCTAAACTTTTCCTACTTTTTTAAGTCGGGAAACAAATCTTCTCCTACAACCAGGGTTTATAATTCATATTCAGAGACATTTTCTTCTGGAGGGAAAAGACTTTTCATGCAATCTCCTGAAAGTTTCGGTATCGACAATATCGTGATTTCGAACAGAGGAAATTCCAATGCTTCTCTTTCCATAAGATATGATTTGGAAGAAGATATGAAACCTCCTTATTTCTTTTCGGGGTTTTCAGAAAATTCAAACGGTTTTACGTCTTGTTCAATTTCAAATATCTATATAAAGAAAGATTCTGAATTGACTACCGACATTTCCGGTCTTTCTTCTACCAACGGATATGTTTTTACAGCGGTTTCAGGAACAAACATCTTTTTCTTTCACAGCTATACGAATATTTCCGGATTAAAACTCGGTGATTTCATTTCCACAAGGATGTTAAGACCTTTTACTTTTTCCCTGACATCAGATTCTGTTCCTTTGACAATGTCTTCCTTTTCTATTACCGATATAAACAGACTTCCGAAAGGAATGATTTTGTATTCGGAAAAGACTTCTCTTGAAGAAAACGTGAAAACCAAAGTCTTCTTCGCATATTTCCCTTCCCTTTCAGATTCTTTAGTCTCAAAGATAAAAATACGCTTTTTGACAGATGACTATAAAAAAACAGAACACGATTTCTATTGGAAAACAATCAAGTGATATTCTGTAACGGATAAAACCTTGTAAAATAAAGTGGTCTTAAAATAAAGTGATGAAAAGGATTCCCGACAGCCTTGATAATAAGTTTCGGGGGCGTAACGCCAAGGAAGCATTAAAGAATTTCCGTATCATAATTCAAGACCGTATCTACACTGTTGAAAACAGAAAGATGTAAGACACGGACAAGACCCTATAATAAGGTGAAGATACTTGGAACACGGCCTTCGCGTGAAGGAGCGGAGCCAAAAGGGATAACCCGGTTGGCTTAATGAACTCTATAATCTATGGATTTATGGTGGAACACAAACCCGTGAATTTATAGGACTTTTACCCGTAACGGTATTCTGACCAGCGACAGTGATTAACAAAATCTGTGTGGATATGGAGAAGGTATGCCTAGTCTGCCTAATAGACTAGTGTAGGTTTGTGGGGGACACCCGCTGCACGAGGGGCATACAGAGATATGGTTAGATTCCATTCTCAGTCTGCGAAAGCGTATACCGATTCTCAACCTATACGATTAGCACATCAGGATTCTATATTTACTTAACACTGTGAATATAGAATCCTGTAAATAGAATGAATGAATGAAACAGATAATACTTATTCTTCCTTGTAAAGGGGGAAAATCTGTTCTTTCATTCCCTCAAACTCACCGACCGATATCACACATACGGGGATTTCCCCAAATGTACTTCGTACGATTTGATGGTCCCTGATCCCCTGTGTGATTTAATCAAAATCGTTTTTAAATAATAAAAAGAATCCTGATTCATGAAAGAAAACGAAGTGAACTTGAATGATCAGGATCAGAAAGCCGGGTATTCACGGTTTCTGTTTAAGGATAAAAAATATTTTTTAGGTAATGGTATTTAAAGCCTTTTCATTAGAAAAGGGAAACCCGTTTTCTATAAACATTATAGAATTTTGAATAAAGGTGAAATATGACAAAAGAAGAACTTGTGGAAAGTATTGAAGAAAGAAGAAGATCAAACAAAATCTATCAAAAAGAGATAAAAGAAAAAGAAGAACTCATTTCGAAGAATGCCGAAAAGCTGAATGTAGTGAAGACTCTTTTCCATACTATAGAAGAATTAAGTCTAAAAAAGCGTCATATCTATAAAGAAAAGATAGAAGCTGTTATAACGGAAGTTCTCCGAACGCTATACGGAACCCAGTATTCTTTTCTGATAAATTACGGAGAAAAGAATAATCGTTCTTGTTTAGAGATAGAAGTCAAAAAGACATACGGGGATTATGAAGTAAAAAGAGATATCAGCGGTCACGGAGGGGGGATTTCGGACAGTATATGTATTCCTCTTCGGGCTCTTATTTTAAAAGGAAGTCAGGATATCGGGGATATTCTGTTTCTTGACGAAGCCTATAAACATGTGGATTCCGAAATTGCGGAGAATGTGGGAATGTTTTTACGCGGTCTTTGTGAAAAAATGGAAATGCAGATTATTATGCTTAGTCATAACGAAAGCATTTTACAGCAGGCGGAAAGAGGATTTTTTCTAGAAAACAGGAACGGGAAAGTCTATTTGAAATAGGAAAGGATGAAATATGGAAGAAAATTATGAAGGGTGTTACGGGCCGGTTTTGTCTCTTAAGGGAATCACGGAAAAACTATTACAGGCTTTTGTTTCAGATACGGAAGCGGAAGAAAAAAGACCTGGAGAAAGATTTTCCACAGTCATTTGGGGTCGTGCTGGAATCGGTAAAACAAGTCTTGTCAGATGTTTGGAAACAGAAAGAATAAAGTATCGGGGAAAAGATTATTCCGGATTTAAAATCATATATATTCCTCTTGCGGATATAGAAGAAGTGGGTGATATTATCGGCATGCCAGATAGGCATCTCTGTGTTAGGAAAGGAAAAGAAGAAAAGTGGGTGCCGGAATCCTGTATCGGACTTTATACGGAAAAACTCGGATATTCAGTTTGTCAAGATCGGGGAGTAAAACAGTTTACTGCGGTACCGGAATGGGTGCCTGAACCAGATGAAAAAGGATATTGCCAGCCGACGATTATTCTTGTCGATGATTTCAATAGGGCCAATCTACGCGTTTTAAAAGCAT